>MOXJ01000035.1 GCA_002507565.1 Candidatus Reconcilbacillus cellulovorans | reverse complement strand
AACTGTTCGGGTTCGTATAGCCGGTTCCGGCTCGGGCTCTTGATGCGAATCTTCGTCTCGGGCGTCGTGTCCCGGACGACGCCGCCGGTGATGAGGAACAATTTGATACTCGACACTACAAGAACGCGGCCAAAAGCCTGGACATGTTGGACCTTACGGGTGGAATCAAAGGTGTTTTCAAACTGATTGGCCAATTTATATCCCGACCGAATTTCGGCGATCGGCTGGAAGGCGCTTTGGATGCTCAGGATGCCGATGTCGGCGAGGCCGTCGCTTCGTTTTCTTTCATACAGGTAGTAGGTGGCGTAGGAAGTTTCCAGCGACAGTTTGACGTCCTGGGGGCGAATGCCGTGCGATTCCAGGATGCCGGAAAAGGTGCGGTGGTAATACCACCAGCTCAGCCCGAGGAAACCGCAGACTAAGACCGTCAAGCAGAGTGCGTATGGAATCAGTTTGATGATGATGCGGATCATGGTTGATTCTCCTTACAGATCATCTTCCCCTTCGCGTCGGACCGATGGTGAACAGGAGAACAGTCAGATCCTGATATTCAGGCGCCGCTCAAATACGTCGATTGACGTGAGCGGATGAGCCCGACATGCATCCGGTATTGTGATGGATGTTTTTGATTGAGGCGCTGATGCTTCTTGAGTGACCACAATCAGGTTTCGCAGCTCGAACATGGCCGTCCTCCAGGGCACGCACCACGGCTTTGAGCTGGGGATCAAAGCCGAGCTTGAGGTCGATTCGGACCGATCTGACCTGAACGGTGAGCAAAGGCGACGGCTCGGTGACGGTCAGCGGGAGGAAGCGAGGACCGGCCGCTGCGGGGAAGGGTTCTGGGATTTAAGGTTTTTTCTCATCAATTTGCGACAATAGATAGTCACAAACGTCAATCAGCATTCCTTGGCCTTTCATTGCCTTTATCAATAAAACAGGTAATTGCTCATCTTCAACTGGCCATATTTTTAAAATAGCCTTCTTTACGTCGTCAAATTCGATAGGCAGGTCACGAAACAGAAAGTCAGTTGAATAACTCTCCTTTTCCCTAAATTTTTCAGGTATCGATTTTCCAGACAATTTTTCTGATAGAACCAAGAACAATCTTCTTAATTGAAATTGCTGTTCAGTTGTAATACCATAAGATAAAACGAAATCATAAAAAGGATATTTCTCATTGGATACTTTGCAAATAGACAGATATTGGATCATGCTTTCTAAAGTTTCGATCTTTTTCTTAAGATCTTCAATAATGGCATTTTGTTTGTCCACCAATTCCATCAGTTGATTAAGCTTTTCTTCCATAACCATCCCCACCATTATATGTTTTATTTAAATAAACTTTTTCAATTTTCCAGAATATAGGGAGAGGAGTTTCCTTCCTCATATTCTATTTACTGTACTTAAATAAGATTAAAGTAAGAGAAAGTCAACTGCTGCTGCAATCGCCTCTGCAATACCCACTCCATATTTATCCGGTACTCCTGCAATACGCAAACCATCGAGAACGATTTGCCTAATGACCGCTGTAGTGTAATCCGTTAGATCATCTATTTTTTCAATTGCGTTGTCAATCCCATTGGCAATTTTCGATGAATTATCGGCCAAATATTTAGCAGTATCTTTATCGAGCCACTTTACAACATAAGACAACACTTCGCCGCCTTCTTTGATGGCAACTTTAATGACAATCAACGCTCCACGAACCCCTAGACCAAGCTTACCAGCAGGTTGAACTTCACCTTCGCCTGTCGTCGACGCTACGTTCACCGTTGTCGGCGGCTTTGCTACATAGGCGGCAGAAGCTTGTTCGGCTGGAAGAATTGCACCGAAAACAAGCACGGCAATAAGCGTGTAAAGAACGAATGTTTTTTTAAACATTACTAGAGCCTCCTCGAATAATAATTTTGATACTAATAACACGGTAAGAGCATTCAGAGAGGTATAAAGTTTTTAATCTTACAATAAACCACCAGCGGCTCGATATCGATACTCAATCGACGCGTGTTAGACATTGTTCAACACCTCCTAAAACTCTTATTGTTATTATTTATTGTAATTAAGGTCTTGGGAACTTTCAAGGTAGGAACTTTTTTGGTGTCGTTGTTCTGTGATATTGTCAGGGTGTAACTGATCCGAGAAAATGTCAGTATGAACAAGGAGCAGATCACCTTGACAAAGAACGAATTGAAACGCGTGATGGTCATGGAAAAATGGATCGACGGCCATCTCACGGAACAGGACGTTGCACGCAACCTGGGCATCAGTGTCCGTCAAGCGTATCGGCTCAAGGCCCAATATCGTCACGGAGGTGCACAAGCGATCGCACATGGGAATCGGGGCCGTAAGCCGGCTCCCACCTTGACCGATTCGCTCAAACAACACGTCCAACACCTGTATCAAGGCCGCTACTTCGGAAGCAATGCAACCCACTTTACCGAACGGTTAGCCGAGCACGAGAACATTCGCTTAAGCGTGTCTTCCGTGCTTCGCATTCTCCTTGAAGGCGGTTTGCGTCCTGCACGCGTGCGCCGTCGTCCAAAGATCCATCGACCCAGGCCGCGCAAGCCTCAAGCGGGCATGCTGTGGCAGATCGATGCCTCCCCTTATGCCTGGCTGGAGGATCGCGGTCCGGCAGCTGACCTTGCACGGCATCATCGACGACGCCACCGGGGAAGTCGCCGCGGCCGCCTTCCGTCCTGCCGAGACGTTGGAGGGCTACGTGACCGTCATGATCGAGGGGCTTCGGCGTAAAGGTGTACCGCTTGCGCTCTACAGCGACCAACACGCCATGTTTCACCCGCCCAAGGGCAAGCCAACCCTCGAGCAGGAATTGGCCGGTGAGACGAACTCGACGATCGCGCCACCGCTGGCGGGAAACATGACGGTTTGCAAGCCGTACAGCGTGTTTTTCGGGTTGCCGTCGAGATAGACGCGGTCGAACGTCGTTCCGACGACGTGAAACGACGACACCTCGTTCGGACCGGCGTTAAGGACATACAGCCGGATCCGGTCGCCGGGCTTGGCGCTCAGCGGCTTGTCCTTCAGAGCGAAGTCGCTGCCGTTGAAAACGACATACTGCGGCTCGCCATTCAGAAACGCTTCGAAATCGTGCTCCTTGTACCATTCGCTCTGGACGATCGTATACGCGCGGTCGATGTCGCCGTCGCCGGGGAAACCGCCTTGCGGCTCGACGATGATCATGCCGTACATGCCGTTGGCGATATGCGCCAGGACGGGTTTCGTTCCGCAGTGATACATGAAGACGCCGGGCGTATTGGCCGGATAGACGAACGTACCGGATTCATTCGGCATGACGTCGACGAACTTTTTGCTGGGCGCCGCGTGCACCGCGTGGAAATCCATCGAGTGCGGCACGTAAGGATCGAGATTTTTCAGGGTAAAATGGAGCACGTCGCCCTGTCGCACGCGAAGCACCGGTCCCGGAACCGTTCCGTTAAACGTCCAGGCGTTGTAGAAAACGCCCTTGGCGATCTCGACGTTCGTCACCTGCGCCGTCATCTCGATATACACCGCATTGCCTTCGCGGCGGACGATCGGTTCGACGGGGGGTTGATTCAGCTTTTCGACCGACGGCGACGGCTGCGGATCGACGACGGCACGTTCGCCGCCCGCCGGCCCGCAGGCGGCCGCAACCAGTCCGAGGACGACAATAGCCGGCATGATGCGCAGAAGGAAAGTCCGCATAACCGTTCACCCTTTCATTTGTGATTTTTTTCACATAATTCCGGATAACGACCGATCGCCGCTCGACTCGTACTCGAAAATCGACCTGCCGCCGGCGCCCGACTCACCTCCTTCGCTCGTCCCAAAGGCGTCTCATAGGGTCGACTGTCTTTTCATCTTCATCATATCGCCGAGCTCGCAACGAGATTGTGATTAAAATCACAATCATAGACGCAAATAAGAGCAAAAATTTTCCGGTTCACGCATCCGCCATCCCCAACATCCGTTTCGCCTCCGGCGACATCCGCTCCGGCGTCCACGGCGGATCCCAGACGACGTCGACGCGCGCGGACCGCACGCCCGGAAGGTCCGACAACCTTTTTTCCGCCCACCAGGCGATCGAGTCGTGCATCGGGCATCCCGGCGTCGTCAGCGTCATGCGGACGACCACGTCGCCGCCGTCGCCGCACCGCACGTCGTAGACGAGCCCGAGATCGACAATGTTGACGCCGAGTTCGGGGTCGATCACCTGTCTCAGCGCTTCGAGCACTTGTTCTTTCGTCATGAAAGCCACCTCTTTGGAGAGTGTTTATCGCAATTGCGTAACTTTTTTGCGTCTTTCGGCCTATCGTTTCAGCACGAGCGCAAGCCGAAAGGCGTAGCCGAGCGACGCCGCCGACCAGAACATCCCGGCCCAGGCCGCCGCCGCCGAAACACCGACACCGAGCAAAACCGCCAGCACACCTACAGCCGCCGCCGATACCGCGAGCCACCCCGCGTACTCACGATCGGGCAGCAGTTCGGCCATCGTCGGCACGCGCTCCCGTCCGACCCGCGGCCCGTATTTGTGCGTCCACCACAGAAACGGCAAAATTTTTGAAAAATACCCGAGCACGTTGGTGCCGACCCACCCGCCGAGATACGCCCAGGTCGCCGCGAGCACGGCCGTTTCCGCCCCGGCGCGTTCGGGAACGAACCATAACCACGCGCACGCGCCGACGGCGACCGCGCCGAGCGCCCGCGAAGCGCATACCGCCGCCGTGATCCCGGCCCCGGGCGAGCGTTTGTGGCGATGTCGGCGGACGACCGAAACATACACGTTATAGACGACCGCCGCCGTCGTCAACACGACAAGCGCGACGCCGACGCCCGCCCGCGGCGATCCAGCAAGAAACGCCGCCGCCCCGACGAGCGCCGCCGCGTTCCACAGCGCGAACACCGCGTATTCCAGCTTCGTCGTTTTCGCGTGGGACAGATGAAACATCGGCAAAAGCTTGAAGCTGAACGCGGTAATCAGCACGCCGAACCAGCCGACGGAGCCGAGCCAGACGTGGGCGCGGAACAGCCGTTCGTGACCCTGCGGCCAGAAGCCGAAGGCGAAGTCCGCCCCCATCGCCAGCCCGAGCGCGCCGGTCAGCACCAGATAGCCGACGGCGGCCGCCGCGCCGAGCGTCACGGGTTCCCACCTGCGCGCGCGGACGAGCGCCGAGCCGACGTTGACGGCAAACAGCACGACGCCGCACCAGGCAGCCGCGGCGCCGGACGCGATCCAGCCGACGTCGCCGAGCGCAAACCCCGCCAGCAGCGCCGCCAGCCCGGCGACAAAGACCGCGTACTGCACGTACCCGAGCCTTCGGTTCGTATATTCCTTTTGCAAAATGACGCGCAACAGCTGGTACATCGCGCCCGTCGCGATCATCGTCGCCCAGCCGAGCACGAACAGATGCGCGTAAAACCAGCCGTCCGGCGTCCGGGCGGGCGCCGCCGGCCAACGCGCCCACATCGCCAGTCCGATCGCGTGAAAGACGGCGAACGCGGCCATCCCCGTCGCCATAAACAGAAAGGGAAGCCGGAACATCGGGCGTCCCCCTTTCTTTTCGGATGCCGGCTGCGCAAAGCACGCGGCGGCTTATTTTTTCTCGATCGTCACCCGCGCCGACCCGTCGGGAAGTTGTTCGACCCGATACGGATAGCCGAGCGCGTTCAACTCCTCCAGCAGAAAAACGGGCACGCGGTCGTTGTGGATGACGACGCGGTCGCCCGGCCGGCATTGCTCGAGCGCCTTGAGCGTCCTGACCATCGGCTGCGGCGGCGTCAGCCCGCGGTTGTCGAGCTCGATCGTCCGCGGGCCTTGCACCCAGGGTTCCGGTCCGGTCGACGGATCGCCGAAATCGTCAGTCCGCATAGCCGCCGAATCGCCGGATGCGCCCGCCGATCTGCCGCCCGGCGCCGGCGTTTCCGCCGGATCGTCGGCCTCGTCGGCTCCCTCGCCCAGCTCGTGTTTTCTCCGCTTCGGCACAAACGTCACTTTCCAGTGATCCGCGGCGAGCCGCTCCGCCCTGTGCGCGAACCCTTTCATTTTCATCAGGCCGAGAAGCGGTGTCGGCTTGAACGTCGCGTGCAGCACGAACGTATCGAGCGGGCCGACGGTTTTCACCGTATCCATAATCAATTGGAACGGTTCCAGTTTGTTGCGCAAGTGCGGCCGGACGTCGAGTTCGACGATCCGACCGCCCCCGGCGTTTTTCCGATCCGTCGCCATGGCGAGCGTCCTCCCCGCACATTTTTCACCGCCATCATAAACGTTTCGTCCGTCACGGCATGTGACGGGCGTCACGAAAAGTCGGACAGTTTTCGGAACTCCGCAAAACGGCGAAGGACGAGCGACTGTCGGTCGAACACAAGGAATCCTTCCCGCTTCAGGTCGCTCAGTACGCGGTTGACCGTCTCCCGCGACGTGCCGAGCATGTCGGCCAGTTCCTGGTGCGTCAGCGGCCAGTCGAGCCGGACGCCGTCGCTTTCCGGACGGCCGTGCGTCTCCGCCGCATGGACGAGGAACGACACGATACGCCGCCGCACGTCGAAACCGGTCAGCTGCTGCAGTTTTTGCTGCAGGTCGCGGATTTTCTCGCCGAGCGCGCGGATGACGTGCGCGGCCACGGTCGGCGCCTCCAGGAGGAGCCGCTCGAACGGCTTGAGCGCGAACACGGCCATGTCGGTGTCGACAAGCGCTGTCGCGGTCGCCGGACAGACCGACGCGCCGAACAGCGCGGTGTGCGGGAACATTTCGCCCGCGCCGAGCAGGGACACGATGTGCTCGCGGCCTTCTTCGTCCGTCTTGGACGTTTTGACCATGCCGCTGCGGATGAAGTAGACCGCTTCCAGCCGGTCGCCTTCGTGGAACACGACCGTTCTCCGCTGAAACGTGCGAAAAGCTGCGAAAGAAGCCACCCGCTCCAGTTCGGGCGGCGGCAGGTCGCGGAACATCGCGATGCCGCGAAGAAGCTCGAGCCGATCGTGCATGGTTTTCGATTCCGCCTCCCGTTTCGTCTGAAACTTCCGCGTTCACCGTGCCGGAACGCAACCGGGCGTCGTATTCGTAAAACGGAGCGATTTTTCCGAGAAAGGGGACCGGAGGCGATGGAGCACGCACATCCGTTTTATCTCGAATGGTGGAACCTCTACCGCCCGCCCGACGCCCACGAGCACAACATGTCCGGCGTCACGTCCTACGACGTCGGCCATCACCACCGCTATGCGGGAATGACGGAACCGGCCGACGACGTGCCGGGCCACGTCCACGCGTATGCCTTCGAAACGTCGTTCGACGACGGCCATACGCACCGCATCCGCGGCGTCACCGGTCCGGCGATTCCGCTACCAGACGGCAGGCATTACCACGTTTTCGGCGGCGTCACCACCGTCGCCGGCCGCGTCCCGCACAGCCACCGGTACGGCGGCGCGACCGACGTCCGCTGATGATCCCGCCACAACCGGTATGCACCGTGCGATACGGACTCGGGACACGGCCGGGAACGGACTCGGAATGCGGGCCGGCCGCCGTTCTACGACCACTTTATCATAGTCTGGCACGATCTGGGACGCCTCACGCCTCCGACTTTGTGATAAGATGGTGACGGAGGCGTCCCGCGATGCGTCTGAACACGCTGCGAAACCAGATGCTGGCCGGCTTTCTGGCGGTCATGACCGCCGTCCTCGCCCTGGTCGGCGTCATGACGTTCGGTTCGGTATCCGTGCTTTTGAAAACGAATTCGGAAAAACATATCCACCTGACGACGGTACAGGCCGAAGGGCGACTGGAAGCGCTCGTCCGCCAGATCGACACACTCACGCTCCAGATCGCCACCGATCCGTACGTGCAGGCACTGCTTTCGGACGCTCTCGCAGGAAGGCGGCCGTCGTTCGCCGAACGGCAAGCGCTGACGCCGATCGCCAACAAGGCGCAAGTCTTTTCCGCCGGCGTGCGCGCGATCGAGCTTTACGGCATGGATGACGCGCGGCTGTTTCCGCTCGACGACAAACGGCTTATCGACCGCGCAGGCGCGGACGCCGTCCGGCGGGCGGACGAGCAAAACGGCCGTCTCGTCTGGTTCGCCGCCGATCCGGAAGACGCAAGCGCCGTGTTCGCCTTGCGCGTCGTCCGGCTGATCGACCGATCGTTCGCGCCGGGCGGCTACCTGCTCGCGAAAATCGACCGGTCGTACTTTGGCTTCCGCGAAGCGGCCGACGGAGCGGGTAACGCCGAAATCATGCTGCTCGTCGACGACGAGGGCCGTCTCGTCGCCGCAGACGGCTTACCGTCCGCCGGCGAATTCGTCGACCCGAAAACGCTGCTGGCCGACGACGGACCGGTCGTCACGGCCGGCGGCGAAGAATACATCATGGCGAAACGGCGGTCGGACGTCACCGACTGGACGCTCGTCGTCCTGACCCCGGTGTCGGCGATCACCGAAGGCGTCGCCGTGCTGCGCACCGCGCTTCTTTTGTCCGGCGCGACCGGGGCCGTGCTGTTTCTTTTGTTGTCGCTTTTGCTTTCGACGATGATCACGCGGCCGATCCTGAAACTGATCAAATCGATGCGCAGCGCCCGGTTCGGCGAGCTGAAGACGAGTCCGAGCGTCTCGTCAACCCGGGAAATCCGCGAGCTCACCCATACGTACAACCGGATGGTCGAGGATCTCAATCGGCTCATCCGGCTCGTCTACGAAAAGGAAATGCTGCGCAGCCGCGCCGAGCTGCAAGCGCTTCAGGCGCGCATTAACCCGCATTTTCTGTACAACACTCTGGAAGCTTTTTATTGGTCGTTACAGGAAAAAGGCGAGGAAGAACTCGCCGATCTCGTCGTCGCGCTGTCCGAACTATTCCGCTACCTGACCGGCGGCCCGGAGCGCGGCGAATGGGTGACGGTCGCCGAAGAGCTTGAACAGGTCGAGCGCTATCTGCGCCTGATGAAAGCGCGGCTCGGCGACCGGCTGGAATGGAACATCGCGCTTGCCCCGGAAGTGCGCGCCGCCGTGCTGCCGAAGCTGCTCATCCAGCCGCTCGTCGAAAACGCGATCCGCCACGGCGTCGAGCCGAAAATCGGCCGCGGCTCCGTGTCCGTCGCCGTCGGCCCGTCGCCCGACGCGCCCGGCCACGTCTCCGTCGTCGTCGCCGACGACGGCGTCGGCATGGACGAAGCGAAACTGCGCGAAGTGCTCGCGCGGCTGGCCGACGACGGCTTCCGCCAAGCTTCGCCCGAAGCCGGCGCCGATAGCCCAGGACGTTCTGACCACCGCTTCGAACGCTCCGACGACCGCGCCCCAGCAGGAGAAGACAGGCTCCGGAACGCCGGAAGAGACCCCGGCAAACCCGCCGGCGCCGACGGGCCGCAAAGCGGCGGAAAAAGCGGGCCGAAAGGCATCGGCCTGCGCAACGTCCATCGCCGACTCGCGCTGTCGTTTCCCGACGACCCGGCGGCCTCCGCCGGGCTCGCCGTTATGAGCGAACGCGGACGTGGCACGACCGTTTCGTTTTCCATTCCATACCGGGAGGTGGCGCCTGATGGCCCGGCCCAAAACCATCCTGATCGTTGAAGACGAACCGCGCGCCCGCGACGGCTTCCGCAGAACGCTCGAAGCCTGGAGCGCAGGACGCCACCGCATCCTGTGCGCGGATAACGGCGCGGAGGCGCTCCGTCTTCTCGACCAGGCTCCAGTCGACGTGCTCGTCACCGACATCCGCATGCCCGGCGTCGACGGGCTCGACCTGATCGAGCACGTCCGGCAGCGGCCTCGACCGCCCGTCTGCGTGCTTATCTCGGGCTACCCGGAATTCGAATACGCGCAGCGCGCCATCCGGCTCGGCGTCGTTAACTACCTACTCAAGCCGGTCGACCGCCGCAAACTCGTCGAAGCTGTCGAGCAGGCGCTGGCCGTTGGCGAGGAACGGGAACGCATCGAGCGGATGTCGCGCTTCGTCGACGAAAAACTGATCACCGCCGAAGACGACGGCCCCGCCAACCCGTCCGTCCGCGCGGCGCTGCAATACGTCGAAGAACGGCTACATGAACCGCTCCACCTGCGCGACGTGGCGGAGCACGTTCATTTGAACCCGAGCTACTTCAGCGCGCTGTTCAAGGAACAGACCGGCCTGACGTTCAGCGAATACGTCGCGCGCAGCCGTATCCGCAAGGCGAAACAGCTGCTTCTGTCCACTGCGCTGCCCGTCGAGGACATCGCCGAACGCGTCGGCTACCGGACGGCGAAATATTTCATCAAAGTGTTCCGCGATTACGAAGGCGTGAGCCCGAGCCGATACCGTCGGGAAATGGCTGGCGAACGCCGCGCAACCTAAAAACGTTGGAATTTTTCCCGATCACCGTAGCCTTATCCCCCGTTCTTTCCGGTGCTATAGTGGAATCGTCAGGTTGATCAACCGACAAAATCTTTTCGGAAAGAAGGGGGACTCGTCCGACATGTCGAAACGGAAAACGCTTGCAACGCTGTCGGCCGCCCTGTTGCTGGCCGCGTCGCTGGCCGGCTGCGGCGGCGGCAGCAAGTCGTCGAACAGCGACACCGGCTCGGCGGGCCAATCGCCGGCGGCGTCGTCGACTTCGTCCGGCGGAACGTCCGGGGAAAAGGCGACAATCAAGCTGATGCACCTGTGGCCCGAGGGCAGCTCCGCTCAGCATTACAAACTCGTCAACCAGATCATCGATGAATACGAGAAGGCGCATCCGAACGTCGACGTTCAGGTCGAAGTGCTCGAAAACGAACAGTACAAAAACAAGCTGAAAGTATTGTCGGCCTCGAACGCGCTTCCCGACGTCGGCATGACGTGGGCGGCCGGCTTCCTGGAACCGTATGCGAAAGGCAAACTGTTCACGCCGCTCGACGACGTCCTCGCCGACGGGCTGAAAGACAAGTTCGTCCCGGGCACCGTCGAAGCCTATCAGTTCGACGGTAAAACGTATGCACTTCCGATCGAGTTGAATATTTGTCCGATCTACTATAACAAAGAAATTTTTGCAAAATACAATCTGAATCCGCCGCAAACGTACGACGACTTTCTGAACATCGTGAAAACGCTTGTTCAAAACGGCGTCGCACCGATCGCGCTCGGCAACAAGGACCGTTGGACCGGTTCGATGTGGTTCATGTACCTGGCCAACCGCATCGGCGGGGACGCGCTCAACAAGGCGATCGCGCGTCAGGGCTCGTTCGAAGACCCGTCGATCGTCCAGGCCGCCCAGCGCGTCCAGGAACTCGTCGACCTGCAGGCGTTCATCAAAGGGTTCAACGGCCTGTCCAACGACGAAGCCAAATCTGAATTCATGAGCGGCAAAGCCGCCATGTACTTGATGGGAACATGGGAGCTGCCCAACTACACGACGAACCCCGAAACGCCCGAAGATTTCAAGAAAAAAGTCGGTTTCTTCAAATTCCCGACCGTCGCCGGCGGCAAAGGCAACGTCAACGACTGGGTCGGCGGTCCCGGCGTCGGCCTGTTCGTCGCGGAGAACTCCAAAGTCAAAGAACAGGCCAAAGACTTCGTCAAGTTTTTCGTCCAGAAATGGGGCGAACAGTCGGTCACCGGTCCCGGCGTCATCCCGGCGACGAAAGTCGACACGTCCGGCACAAACCTGCCGCAGCTGTACAAGGACTTGCTGAACGAACTGAACAACGCGCATAGCCTGATCCTGTACGCCGACGTGCAGATGAAGCCGGCCGCCGCCGACGTGCACCTCAACCAGATTCAGGCGCTGTTCGGCAAGGCGACGACGCCGGAAGATTTTGCGAAAAAACAAGAAGAAGCGCTCAAGCAGGCGGCTTCGTCCTGAGCGCTTCCCGCCCGGAAACATCGTGAAACGCCAGGCGCCGGCCGGTTTTCGTCCGGAATCGGACGCGACCGGCCGGCTTTGCCGGCATAACCGCCACCTTTCCGCCGACCGGAGGTGTCGTCCGCCATGGAACGCATGATGTCCAACAAGGCCGTCGTCGCCCTATACGTCTGGCCCGCATTGGCGCTCGTGCTCGTGCTGATCTACGTACCGATCGTCCTGACCGGTTATTACGGCCTGATGAAATGGGACGGCATCGGTCGGATGGAATTCGTCGGACTTGACCAATACGCCCGGCTGATCCGCGATCCGCTTTTCTGGAACAGCGCGTACCATTCGTTTTTGCTGGCCGTGTTTTCAACGGCCGCGCTGTTTTTGTATCTCGGCGTGGCGCTCGTGCTGGCCTCGCGCATTCGCGGCGCGAATCTGTTTCGGAAAATTTACCTCATTCCGATGCTGCTGTCGTCTGTCGCAATCGCCCAATTGTGGCTGAAAGTGTACCATCCTTCTAACGGCATTCTCAACCGCCTGCTCGAATCGCTCGGCGTCGCCCGCACGCCCGACTGGCTGGCCGACCCGGATATCGTGCTGTACGCCGTGTTTGCTCCGATTCTTTGGCAGTACGCCGGGTTTTATATTTTGATTTACTACACCGCCCTGAAAAACATCCCGTCCGACCTGCTGGAAGCGGCGCGCATCGACGGGGCGAACGCCTGGCAGACGGCGATCCGCATCCGCATCCCGCTCATCGCGGAAGTCTTCAAGGTGACGGTCGTGCTCGCCGTCGTCGGTTCACTGAAATATTTCGATCTGATCTACGTCATGACCGACGGAGGTCCGAACGGCGCGAGCGAAGTGATGGCGTCCTACATGTACCGCAAGGCGTTCCGCGGTTTCGACTTCGGCTACGGAAGCGCGATCGCGTTTTTCCTGCTGCTGATCTGCCTGGCGGCGACGTGGGCGATCCGCAAATCGACGGCGTCGCGCGACACGGTGCAATATTCCTGACGGCGCGGGGGGATCGGCTTTGACGCTGGAAAACGTGGTGCGGCTAGCGGCGCGGAGCCTGTTTTACTTGATCCTGACGGCGGTGGCGGTCCTGCAACTGTTGCCGCTCGTGTGGCTTTTACTGTTTTCATTGAAAAACAGCCAGGAAGTGTTCGAACTCCCGCCGTTTGCACTGCCGACAGAACCGAGATGGGAAAATTATTGGAAAGTTTGGACGAAAGGAAATATTCGCGTTTACTTTTTGAACAGCGTCTGGATCACGGCCGCGTCGGTCGTGTTGACGGTACTGCTTGCAGGTCTTGCAACGTTCGCGCTGACCCGCATGCGGTGGAAACTTCGCCCGCTGGCGCTCGGCCTGTTTATGGTCGGTATGATGATTCCCGTTCATTCGACGCTTATTCCGCTGTTCGGGCTGTTTTCGCGGATCGGACTGAAAGACAATCCGCTGTCGCTCGTGCTCAGCTACACGGCGTTTAATCTGCCGGTGACAGTACTGATTTTTCTCGGCTTCTACATGCGGTTGCCGCGCGAACTGGAAGAGTCCGCGGTGATCGACGGCTGTTCCGTTCATCGGCTATTTTTTCGGATCATTTTCCCGATCACCGCTTCCGTTACGACGACTGCAGCGATCATCAACATGATTTATAATTGGAACGAATTCATTTTTGTCAACACGTTCATCAGTTCGGATCACTGGAAAACACTTACAGTCGGCATCCAAAATTTCACCGGCCAGTACATGCGCGACTGGGGGGCGATCGGCGCGACGCTCATGATCAGTATCCTGCCCGTGCTCGTCGCCTATTTCGCGCTCAGTGAAAAAATCGTCGAGGGCATGACGGCTGGCTCGATCAAAGGATAAGGCGCCGGAACATACGGTTCGGTCGACATGAGGTCTCAGCGAACCGTCGCCCGACGCCGTTTTCCGGGTACGGACGCGCGGAGGACGCCTGCGGCCTTTGGCCCCGACGATGCCCGACGCCGACGGCGTCGGCACGCAGCGTCTGCGGGCGCCGGGGCGGCCTGTCGGCACCGCGCCGCCGGCACGGACGTTTTACGCCCGGGCTCGGCGGTGTTTCTTTTCCGAAGACACGCAGACGTCCTTGCAAGTAAAGGTGAAAATGTGGTGCGGAACAGGAACGCAATGATGCCGGTTGATGATCTCCACCGGATGAATCACGGGCACGATCTGCGGATGGAAAAAGTCGCGGTACACGTATTCCGGCGGATCGACGATCGCCCTTGCCGGTGGACAGCAAAACTCGCCGTGAGGATGGCAGTCTTTCGGATGCATGCGGTTCACCCCTTCGCGTGATCTCGCCGACATTGTATGCCCCGAATGAGGCGCTCGACTGGATGCTTGTCATGTGTAGTCGCCCGCGATATGATGTCGGCTGGAATGGTCGATGGCAACTCTATTGGAAATGTTGACTTTCGAACGTCTGTTTGGTATGATGGTGTTATCTCTCGCGGAGGAGTGATGGGATGTTTTCAATGGCGGAGTTGAGGGAGATGTTCGTGTCGGTGCTGGATGAGGCGCTCGTCTCGATCCATCGGCGATTCGACGTTCTGTAGCAGCGGATGGACCGGTTCGAGCAGCGCCTCGAACACGTCGAGCAGCGACTCGATCGCGTGGAAGCCCGGCTCGAAAATCTCGAAGCGCGGATCGGTCATCTCGAAATGCGGGTCGACCGCCTCGAAGCGCGTCTCGATCAACTCGAAGCGCGGTTCGACCGCCTTGAACAACGCGTCGAACGGTTGGAAATGGAAGTCGCCCAAGTGCAGCAGGCCGTCCTCGAAATCAACGAAACCGTCAAGCGGATCGAACAGCGACTCGAGCGCCACGAGCACATTCTGGCAACCGTGGCAATGCTCGTACTCGAACACGAAAGCCGCATCCGCGACTTGCGCCTGAATCTGAAAAGCGCCTGAACGCACGGTCTAATCGCGACGGTTGCGGCGCCTTTTGACGGCATTCCCGTCGGCGGCGCCGCTGAGCCGGGCGTGATAGAAAAACCAGCATTCGTTCAGCAGCCGAATCCGTCGGCGATCTTTGTGGTAAAAAGCCCGGCTCAGCTGATTTCGAAGCCAGATCGGCACGACCGATCCCTCCCGCCGACACCTCTCCTCGTGCAATCAAACGCTTCGGGAAAGGCCGATTGACCTGTCACTATTGTATGGTGGTCAGGATAGCGGGTGCGTGTACGCTTTCGCAAGTTCGCTCTTTCCGACGTCGTCCTACTTCTTCATGCGAAATGCGGCAGACAAAGCATGTTGCCGCGCCAAGGAGGCCGCCGCGCCGTCCGCCGGACTATCGATGAGCGATCAACCGTCTTCGCCGGTTTCCTCGCGCCAATGCTCGAGCTGTGCCTTAAGCGCGCGAATTTCCGTCAAGAGCGAGATCAGAGGGTAAGCGGTCTCATGGACGGCGGCGAATTCGCGCTCCAGCCGCTCGACATATTCCAGGCCGGAGACGATCCGCCGCGAATCGTCGATCAGTTCGAGGTTGTCGCACTCGGCGACGATGCGGGCGAGCTGCGGCACATTCGGCGCGGTCAATTTGCCGATCTCTTTTTCCAGGCGTCGGTTCAGCGCTGTCAGCTGGTACGCGTAATCTGCCGGCATTTCGACAAATTCGAGGCGTTCCCCTATCTGAAAAATATGGTACCGCATCACAGGCATCGGTGTGTCGTCTCCTTTTCGCCGTATACTTCGCGTGATTTCAGAACCAGTGTAGACGAAGACGACAGGCGGCTTCAAGTCGTGGTGGGAGCCGCCGACGCGTCGCGCGGCGGGCTTGCGGCAATCGCGACTCGCCGAGCGGAGGTTTGCGGCAGTCTTTTGAGCACAACCGATCGGAACGTAAAGGACCGGTGATTTCGTTTGACCGACGAGGAACTGCAACAGTGGGTAGAACGCATTTCGCTCGACTGCTTCGGCAAACCGTTCCGTCACCGCGCCGTGTTCAACCGCCGCCTGACGACGACCGGCGGCCGGTATTTCACCCGCACGCATCACATCGAGATCAGCTGGCGACACTACCTGGCGTTCGGACGCGAAGAAATCGAGAAGATCATCAAGCACGAGCTTTGCCATTACCATCTTCACCTTGAGAGGAAAGGTTTCCGACACCGCGACGCCGATTTCCGCCGGCTGCTGGAGCGCGTGGGCGGCAGCCTCCATTGCAGGTCGGTCTCGCCGCGCCGCAGCCTGCCGTACCGGTACGAGCTGGTATGCCGCTCCTGCGGCATGCGTTACCCGCGCCGCCGGAAAATGAACCCGGCTCGCTACGCCTGCGGCCGGTGCGGCGGCCGGCTGTCGCTTCGCACCGTCGCCTCCGCTCCCGCAACGGACGCCGGCGAAACGCCTCGGCCGCCCGACCGGCACGGCAAAAACCGCCGACGGGAAAATCGCCGATAAAAATTTGTCTTCCCCCTCTTGACTTCCGACGGCCGCCCGTGCTAAATTAATACTTGCGTTCCCCGATAGCTCAGTCGGTAGAGCACTCGGCTGTTAACCGAGGTGTCACAGGTTCGAGTCCTGTTCGGGGAGCTTTTTTATTCAACCTTTGGAGAGGTACCCAAGAGGCCGAAGGGGACCCTTTGCTAAAGGGTTAGGCGTGTAACAGCGCGCGAGGGTTCGAATCCCTCTCTCTCCGTCGGCGCCCGGGCGGATCACCCGGACCGGTGTTCGGACGACCGCAGCCGATTGCCGCTGCGGTCTCTGTATGTGGTCCGTCGTCGACCGGATTCTCGGGAGCCGGACATGTCCGCCGGGCGCGGCCGCAGACGCGCGAAAATGGTGTGCGCGGATGTGTGAAGAACGGCTTGTGCGAATGCACAAAACGTCGACATTGCGTTCGATCGCTTGCCGGCCGTTCGCCTGTTGTTCGACCGCTTGCCTCCGGGCCGAAAAGCTGATATAATATCGCCCGTGCGGCCCGTTGGTCAAGTGGTTAAGACACCTCCCTTTCACGGAGGTAACAGGGGTTCGAATCCCCTACGGGTCATGGGAGCCATTAGCTCAGGAGGTAGAGCACCTGACTTTTAATCAGGGTGTCGGAGGTTCGATTCCTCCATGGCTCATCGCCGTCCACGCGGTCGTGGTGGAATTGGCAGACACGCTATCTTGAGGGGGTAGTGCCCGTAAGGGCGTGTGGGTTCAAGTCCCACCGACCGCATACGCGAAAAGCCCGAGAAATCGGGCTTTTTTCATTTGATTCATCCCTGTCTCTAGATACAACCTCTGATTGACAGGATTTTGACAGGCTTTCGTCAGCCGCCTACTTTCGACTTCCTTCGTAAGTTCTACCCCGTCTATCGCACATTCGAATTTGCTCCTGCCCCGGGCAAACCTCCGCATCGCGATTTCGCCGATCGGGTTTTCCGCCTGTACTCACAGCGCAGACAAATCTCATCCCATTCGCGTTAGTTGTCATCCCAAGAAAAGAGCGAAGAGAGTTTCAGCTAGCCTTAACCCTAAGCGTCTCCGATTATATGAGGACGCCTTATCTCTTTGAATTTATTTCTCAATCAAATGAGCCAAAAACAGTCTTCTGAACAACTAGACCCGGATCGTTATCATGTTTCTGTCCCCTCTAGCACGGGTCAAAACCATATGAATCTCGAGGCCGCCGTTGCCTGTCTCGCCGTTTCCGTCCCCTCTAGCACGGGTCAAAACCACCATTTCCAGCGCGATCGGGTACAAGGATTCATCGTTTCCGTCCCCTCTAGCACGGGTCAAAACGTTATTTCCAGTGTCTGGCGATCACCAGACCTAACAAGTTTCCGTCCCCTCTAGCACGGGTCAAAACATTTTGTCGGACCAGAGATGTATGAAATTCTGGTCCGGTTTCCGTCCCCTCTAGCACGGGTCAAAACTCGAGTATTCACCTCTTCGATCTCATTTCGAACCCATTGTTTCCGTCCCCTCTAGCACGGGTCAAAACGCGGAGAGGATGGAAAAGGAGGTAAAAAATGGTAGATGTTTCCGTCCCCTCTAGCACGGGTCAAAACCAAACCAAAATGCCGTTCTCACCGGCATTTCTACTGCCAAACCGCCTTATTTTTGTCGTCGATCGCTCACACGGCATAAACCCCCGGGGATCGACGACAACCGCCCCTCTTTCATTCTACCAAAACCATAAACAAACACAATCTCTTGTCTCAACTCGATGCCTTATCCTTCCTCACGACCTTCCGATCCACTCAAACACCTCCTCCAACCGCTCGCGCGTCAACGGATAATGTTCCAGCAGCCGAGCGCCTTCCTCGAACAAAGCCGAAATCAGCGTCCTGCCGGCGACCAGCGCACGTTCGGCGTCCAAACGTTCGACCGGCTCCAGCCCGTGCGCGACGATCGAGACATTCCGTTTCCGCCGCAACTCTTCGAGTAAGATCCCCAATTTCTTTTTCGTCGGGGCGCCGGTCGTCGGCACGTCGACGTCCTGCTCCGCCAACTGACGAAAATGTTGATCCCCGATCTCCTCTAAAAATCGAACCATTTCCCACAGTTTGGCGTATCCCTCCCCGGCAGCATGTTCCCCTCCATCGCCCGACCGAACCGCGACATGATTTCCAACCGAAACATCTGCCGCGCGGACCGCCCCCTGCCGATACGCTTCCGCCGCCCACCGCCGGACGTCCTCGCGACTGGACTGAAGCGCCGACAGCCGGAACCGGTCCGGGTCGATGCCGTACACCTCGCGGATCCACAGCCGAAGCGCCCCCTCATACAACCGCCAGAAACGAGCCAACGCATCGGCATATGCCTGCCGCGCGAACGCGCGATCCGCGTTGTAATAAAGATCGACCAGCACCGGAACGGTTTCCGTCGGCTCCCGGCACAGACGCTCCAAAAAAGCCGCCTGCTCCGCGAACGCCGCATCGAGATCCTTCGCTTCCGTTCCCTGAAACCGCCGCCACACCGAACGCAACCGATCCAGCGCGTGCCGGTAATGAAGATGGTCCCACGCCGCATATGCCAGAAACAGCCGCTGAAACTCCTCCGCCAGCGACCGCCTCGCCTGAAACGCGCTGATTTCCGCCAGTCTCTTGAACTCCAACGCGATGACGCCGAACGCGTACTGGTCGGCATATTTGCGGATGGCGTGCAAAATATTTTCTTCCTCCAGAAAATGCGTCGTCACCGACCGCACCCGATCGCCGACCGCCAGCCTCGGATCGAGCGCTTGCCACAGCGACGTCGGCGCGGGAAAAAAACCGCTATGCGCTAAAACGAGCAGCGTCTGCTGCATTTGGGGCGTTCCCGACGAAACGTTCAGATGCAGCTCAAACGGCACCCCGTCGGACTGAAGCACGTCGAGCACCCGGCGAAGCTCCGACTTCGTCACGGTCAGCACGTCCTGCACGTTCGCCGCGTCGCGAATGAGCAACGGCAGAACCGAAACTTTCGGTCGCCAATCCAAGATGTCCAAATACTCTTTGGTTTTCCACGCATTTTCCTCCGTCGAACTTCGGGCGTTTCCCATCTGACTCGTCGGCAACAGAAAAACGACGTCGGGCCGGATGCTCTCCGCGACCGTCAACACCGGTCCCGCCTGGTTGTTGTCCTGTGCGAATGGATCACGCATCCCGACATAGGAAATCATCACTTTTACCGTTTTCTCCGTCAAAGCCGGCGTTCCCCCTCGATCTCAAGCTTCACCCACCCCAGCACGTCGGCGGGCGCCCCCGAGCGGACGACGACTTTCCGCGATTGGGGAAACGTGTCGTGCTGCCTTTTCTGAAAATGTCCGACCTCGCGCACCATACGCCGCTCCGCCGCGTTCATATGCAGCGCCGAGGGCGTCGTGCCGAGCAACCCCGTCCCCCAACCGAGCCGAAGTGTCGGCTTCTGCTCACGCAACGCCTCCAGCCGACGGACGATCGTCGACAGCCCGGCCTCGCGGTAAAACGCGATCTCTTCTTCTAAGAGCCGCACCGTTTTCGCTTCGGCGTCGCGCAGCCATTCGCGAAGGTCGCCGGACGGCCCCCTCGCTGACTCCGATCGAAGCGCTTTCCAGACGTAATCCGCCATTTCGAGTTCTGCGTTTAAGACCGTTCCGGCCGGCAACACTTCGGCAAAAACACGCGCTTTGCTGAAATGCCAACCGCCGCGTCCGGGAGGATTCAGGCTGACGATTGCGATTTCCGCTGCCTCCGTCAGCGATTCGGCCGATTCACCCTTCGATCCGTACGCCGGCAAAGCGTCGCCGAACCGCAGGCCGCGGAATCCGTCGGTGTTGGGCTCGTCGGCGCCGTATCGCGCAAGCCGGTCCATGCGTTTGCCGGCGCTTTTGATTGTCTCATCCACCTTGTTTTTCAGCTGTTTGCGTCTGTCGTTGTTCATTTCAGCCGACGCACGGCGTTGCATTTCCTCCGCTCTGGCGATTTCCGCGAAAATACCGCGCCGCTGCTCTTCCGATTCCCCGAGCATCCGGTACAACACCGCCGTCCGCACGGCGCCCTTCAGGCTGGAACCGGGAATGTACGGCACGCGCCGGAGATCGTTTTCCCCCGCGACCGCCGCAGTCGTCATCGTCCGGAACGCACCGGTTATGTCCATCCGCTCCGGCTTTGCAATCGCCCGCAACGCGCACCGCCGCACGATGTCTTCGCGCAACGTCGGACGCCCTTTCCAATCGAGATAACCGTCTAATGAGGCCGCACGGCCGCCCGGCGTTTCGACCGTATACCGCACATAATCCTCGAACAGCCCTTCTTCGCGCAACAATCGGAACAAGGCGTGCGCCGACACCGGCCATATGCGTTCGCGGCCCTGGACATATTCAAACGGGGCAAGCTCGCCTTCCGCCGAACCGACGTGCACCGGCGTCAGCGCCGTGACGCGAAGTCCGTACACGGCCGCAAACGTTTCATTCCGCGCCTGCATCGCCCGCACCTCCGTCCGACGCCGATGCGCCGACCAAAAACGCCTTGCCGTACCGGTAGACCGGATGCGGAAAGCCGTCCGGCGCCACATCGACGATGCCGCCTTCGACCGGTTCCCGCAATACGCTGCCCTCGGCGACCATGACGACCCGCCGATGCCGCAACCCCGGCTGCCCGCCGACGCTTTCCGTCCAGCCGGTCCGCTCGACCAGATGGTAAGCCTGAAGCAATGCCACAACCCGCCTGCGCTCGTCCGCATTCGGCCCGTAAAGCGACAGCAGCACGTATCCCGCGGCATTCCCGGCGCTTCCGCCCGCCGCTTCGCCCGCTGTCGCCGCTTCAAACGGCCACGACGCCGAAAATCGCGGTTCAAACGCCCCGTAACCCGAACTCCGCCGACCGCCGATCCCTTCGTCGCCCAGCCATTCGACCGCCCGGCAAAACCGGTCCGCCTCCCCGTCCGGCACTTCCGCGAAAAACGTCAGCCCGTCGCCGTCGGCAAAAAACGTTTCGCCGACCCAATACAAGTTCGTCCCCGCGCCGAACCGATCGACAGCCGCGCGGGGCCGGTCGCGGACGGCCGCCTGCTTGTCGAGGACTTCTTCCGCCTTCAACATGGCGTGCACGTCCTCCGCTCGAAACGCCGCTCCGCGAATCCAGCGGAAGAACGACGGTTCCGCAACCCATCTCAACGCCTTCAAGGACTTGCCGAACGCCAGCGCATCGTCGGGAGTAAGACCGGGAATCGGCAACTGCGGCCGCGGATAATAGACGACCCCGCCTGCCCGCGGAAACGCGGAACTGACGCGCATCTTCGGTACAGGTCCGCCGTACAGCCGTAGCCAAGCGATGTACAGCGCGCTGAACAGCGTATCGGAATGAAGGATAAGCCCGCTTCCCTCCATCCCGAATCCGCCCGTGCCGATGCGCACCGGCCCGCGGAAACGCATCTCGACCGTCAGCCGCATGCCGCCGTATCTCCGCCGGTACCGCCGACGGCCTCCTCCCGTTCGCCTCCGTCGAGCGAAAACTGTCCGCGAATGTTTCGCACAAACTCGCCCAGCGTCGCGGCTTCCGCGACACACGTCCATTCCCGGCCGTCCCGATACGCCTCGAACGTCCGCATCTCCAGCTTCAAGCCGCCGAACGCCACCTTGCCGTAACCGCGCGACCCGTTGCCGCCGAGATAATCGCCTTCGAGAAGCTCGAACGAAAGCAGCAAATGCCGAAGATCTTCACCGATCTCCCGCCCCGCATCGACCGCCGAAAACCGTTCGCCGAACGCAGGATTGAACCCCCAGAACGTGTAGATCATCTCAAACCGGAACTTCGTCCCCTTCGGCACGCGTTCAATCTGGCGCGGATTGGCCGCGCTCGTGATGCGGTCGAGCGAATTTTCAAACTTAACTTCAGTCATGAAAAAGTCCAGCTCGTCCGCATCCCTTAGCAGCTGGCGCGATTCGTCGGCCAGCTCCGTATCGCGGACGATCAGACGGGCGGGGCGGTTCCATTTGACCTCCCCGGAAGGATTTGAGGGGTTGCGACCATTTTTCCCGCTCGTAGCGCCGAACAGCCGGCAGACGACACACGCAGGTTCACCGCACTCATGATGACGTGTATCATTGCCGCCGACGCGAATCCGGCTGTCGTCGAAAAAACTGCTGTCGAGCGCATAGTGATATAACTCCAGCAACGTGCGAAGCTTCCCTTTCAGCGAGCTGCCGGGAATGTACGGCTCACGCGTCACCGGATCGCGAACGACGCTCTTGTCAACGCTGCCGATCTCCGACGTATCGTTGCCTCCCCCGATGTGAAGCGCGGTCTTCAACTCGATAACGCCGCTGATGCGGTATTTTCCCGCCGACGATTGCACCGCCATCATTCCCTACCTCCGTAAAACCGATGATAAGCAAGAATCGATCTGAAGAATTTCATCAAATTTTCAAAATCTTTCAAACCGTCTTCTCCGTCGCGCACGCGATCGATCACCGGCACCAAAATCTCGTACAAATCCTTCAGTTGGTTCTGGCGATTGCGGCCGACCGCGTAGGCGAGATGGGCCTTCAAGTAAATGACCGGTTCATTCGAAAACGTTTTGTTCGCCCGGACGTCGTTTTCAATGCGGACGAGCAGGCCGAACACCTTGCGAATTTGAGACACCTTGACGCTCCGAGTATTTCGACCGATGACCTCCGCCCACTGAATCCATTTGTCGACGCGAATGTCGGCGGGACAACGCTTCTCATTCTTAAAGGTATTATTGATTTCTACCTTAACCGGCGCGAGCGGTCCGTCGTTTCGACCGCCCTCTTCGCCGGAAGGACTGTAGCCCGACCGGCCGTATCGGTCTTGGCCAGAACGTGCCCCGGCTCCGAAATGATTTCCATTCATTCCGCGCTCCTCCTTCGCATCAGGATTTGCAAAATGCGCAGCGCCAGCAGCAGCGGCCCGCCGCGCAAAACATCGTTCAACGCAAAGTTCACCAGTTGGTAATAAAACTTTTTCCGATCTTCGTTTTTCTCGCTTCCCGCTTTTCGCCCGACGACATAATGAAGTTGCGGCGCGAACCAGTGCCCGAGATCCTTACCGGCCCGCTCGACGATCGCCGCATACTGCCTGAAAAACGAGACGGACATGAACGTCGGGCGTATCGTTCGGTCGTTTTGTTCCAGCGCCTGGGCGAAATGGTTCAGGATTTTTTTAAGCCCCTCTTTGCCTTCTTCGCCGGCGACGTCCCGCCACTGCAGCGTGAGCCCGAGCGCGCCAAGCCGGTCGCGACCATCATTCTTGGCATTCTTTTCTTCCTTTTTCGCTTCCTCCACCGCACGATAAAACGCCGCCCGTTCGTCGACGACGGCGATGCCGGCCGACAGCGTCACGTCCGGATTTCGGCCGACGTATCGACAGAATTCGCTCCACACCGCGAAGGCGGCATCGAACGCGTCGTCCCACGCACCGACGAGCAAGAGATCGTCGCCGCCGGCATAGACGAGATTGACGGCATACTCCTCCTTGCCCCGCGGCAACAGCCGATCCCTTTCGCCGCGCGCCGCCTCTTCGAACATCGCTGGCAAATAATATTTGAAAAACAAATTCAGCCGCGCCGACAAGTCGCTCAACCGGCCGAGCGTCTGCGGCGTAAGCCCGCGGGCGAAAATCGCGCCGAGCCGGTCGACGTCCATGACCAGCACGCCGAGTCTTGCGTCCCCGCAAGCCCGCTGCGCCAGCGATACGAATTCCGGTTCCGCAAGAAAAGCTCCCGTCGGAAACGGCCGCACCGCCCAATCGCCTGCCTGCGGCAACGACCACGGCTCGCGCATCCGGTATTCGGCCAGCACCTTCGCCCCCGACAAGTCGGTATTCGGCGAAAAATCCGGCGTTGCGATCCAGTACGATTTTTTCCACACCTCCAGCCGAATCGCTGATGGTCCCGTCCGCCGCGCCGTTTCCTCTGAACGAGCGGAATCCCCCGGTCCTTCGGTCGGAGCGGCCGAAACGCACTCGTAAAATCGGTCGGCCCGCGGCAACACTTGCCCCAGCCTAATCATCTGCGCGCAAAACCGGCACAACTCATGCCGTTCGCCCTCACCGGCATCCTCCGCAGCGGGACGCAAATGCGGCCCGACCACATAAGCGTCTACCCCTTCGTGCGACCGGCATACGTCGCATTCTCGCGCCACCGCCGTCGGCGTAAACAGAAAACCGCCGTCTTTTTCAAGCAGTTCCTTCCATTTTACTGTTTTTCGGGAGCCGAGCTGACCGTGCAGCGTTTTAAGCGCGCCCGCCAACGTCGCTTCTTCCCCCATTCCCTTCGCCGAAACGGCGTCGGCGTCCAGCGAACGGCCGGACAGCGCAACCGACTCGACCGCCAGATACAACTTCGAACGGAACTCTCGAAACAGCCAACGGTTGAATCCTTCCGTAAACTCCTCAATTCCGCGACGAATCCGCTCCGTATCCGGCACCAACAACAGCAACGTCCCGGCCGTCGCGTAAACGAGATGGACGCGTCCGAGCCCGAGACCTTCCAGCAGCTGGACCGCGACGCTTTCCATCAAAAGATCAAGATAGAACGACCGCCCGCGCAGTGTCTTCAGCGCGGCCTTCGAGCCGATCGTGTAGACGAAATCTTGGATGCCGGACAGATCAGCGCCGACGAGCAGATAGCGCTCCTCTTTCCGATCGAGGATGAAGCGCTCCAGATCGGTGTCGAAATCCGCGCCGCCATCGCGCAGCCGGACGAACAGACTCGACGCGACCGCCGCCGTCGCTTTCAGATGATGATAGAGCGACGTATCCGGTTGCTCGCCTTCGGCGCTGATCGTCGTCTCCGGCACGAAGCTCAAATATTTTTCCAGCAACAGAAGCAGCCGGTCTTCCGTCCGGTTGAACGGATGTTCCAACGCCCGGCGAAGCCCGTCCCAAATCTCTGCATAATGGGAGGGGCGGCGACGATTTTCCCGTTCGTCATCGGCCGGCACCGGAAACGGACGGTCTTCGACAAGCCCGCACGACCATACATGCCGGCACCCGTTTGCCGTTCGGCCCTTCCATCCGGCGTCACTCGAACCGCCGTGATGTTCGTCGTCTAACGCAATCCGGTCGAATACGACGCCCATGCCGCGATGCAACTCATGCTCCGTCGGCGTATCCGCGCCGCTTTCCAACCGCTCCATCGCGGACGCCAGGTTGTCCGCCTCATAGACGATCGCGATCAGGTTGCGGAGAGCTGCGGAACCGCCGTACCGGTCGTAGGACAATTTTTCATATTTCGGATGGTCCGGACGAAGCTTGTGATGGCGCAGCATCGCCTGCAGCGTCGGCTCCGCCAAGCCGACATGCCGTCCCCACTCGTATCCGAATTCCTGATGCGTCAGGGATCGCTCGCCCGCGCCCGACCAACCCGAAGACTTCATGGCGCGCTGAATGACTTTCCCGATATCGTGCAGCAGGGCGGCCTCCACCACGTGCCGCCTCGTCAGTTCGTCTCCGCGCATACCGCCGCCTCCTGTTCCTTCTCCGGCCGGACGACGTCGTAGCGGCCGAGCCCGAACGAGATGCTCCGCCCGACGGCGAAAAACGCTCCGGCCCGCAGCCATTCGAGAAATTCGCCGACTTCTCCGGCATACGTGACGCTGCCGATCATGCCGCCGATTTTGAGGCGCATGCCGTGTGTGCGGGAATAGCGGCTATAGTCGAACCACCGGACGTCGTGCCGACGCGTCTCTACCCGCTCCGCCCGCTCCAGCAGCCCACGCACGTCGAACGTCCACGGTTTGCCCGTCGCCGCTTCATACACGTCGTGAAGCCGCCGCACGACCGCGCGCATCAACACACCGAAAGGCAGCCGGTCGGTCAGCCGGCCCTCGCGTTTGATGCGAAGCGGCGCTTGCAACACGACGCGGACGCCTGTTCGAAAATCGTCCGGCACCTCATTTCCGACGCATACGACGTCGCCTGCCGTCAACATCGGCAACGGTTCGGCGCGACGACCGGAGCGGTCGAACACAGTACGTCGTTTTCCTTCCCGATCCATGGCCGATACCCGTTCAAGCACGAATCGGCCGCGCCGGCCGCTTTCATCCGGAAGCCCCATTCCGAACCGCGACAGGCTTTCCATCGCATAGACGAAATATGTCAGCGAAGAAACAGCGGGACCGAACAACCGCATGTGCAGAGTCATGCGGCCGCCGACATCCGTCACGTCGGGCGTCGCCGGATCGAACCACGCGACGAACAACGGCCGGCCGTCGCCCGACGGATCGTTGCCGACACCTGTTGTACGGGGATATGGACAACTGGTGCGGAGTTCGCAGCCGGCACAAGGTTTGGACGCCGGAAACGGGCATACCGACCGACGAAGCGCTTCGTGAAGCGCCGTCCGCAACACATGTCCGCGAAACGGCGGCAGCCGTACGGATTCGGTTACGAGGCAAGTGAATTGGAGGTCTTGGATTGGAATATCGTGCCACATACTTTTCCTTTTCGACAGGAAGCGACTTTTTTCCTTCTGGAAGATCGCAAAATTCGAAAAATTTTTTTGGAGAGTGAGTGGGGCGGGGCTTATACCGGAGGTGAAGGCGATTCGAAGGGGGCTGGTGGGGTCTAGCTTTGTGGGACATCAAGTTTCATTTTTTTAGCTTCGGGTTTAAAGCTACCATGAATGGAGCGTTTGTCCCCTCTGGATTGGGTCAAAATCTGGCTTGGCGCCACGGACGAAACGATGGGCTCCGGGTTTCAGTCCCCTCTTGCACGGGTCAAAACAGGAGGAACCGAACATGAACCATGTTGTTCTGATTGGGTTTCCGTCTCCTCTAGCACGGGTCAAATCAGATATTCAGAACATGCTCGCCAGAGGATGGACGAAAGTTTCCGTCCCCTCTTGCATGGGTCAAAACTCGAAGGAACTATCGTGACGCTGGCACACCACGCACCGTTTCCGTCCCCTCTGGCACAGGTCAAAACAAAAAAGCAAATGTCGTAGCTATTACAGGAGTTGCTGGTTTCCGTCCCCTCTTGCACCCCTCTTGCACGGGTCAAAACTCCATCTGCACGTTCATTCCGAATTCTCCCTTCAGGAGTTTCCGTCCCCTCTTGCACGGGTCAAAACTTGTAAACGGAATCCGGATTTTCAGCGGACATCACCCGTTTCCGTCCCCTCTTGCACGGGTCAAAACTTTCAACGAGTGGTTCTTTCCCTTCTCAAGCGTCTCGTTTCCGTCCCCTCTTGCACGGGTCGCGCGGTTTCCGTCCCCTCTTGCACGGGTCAAAACGCGTTGGGCACAGTTGACGCGTCAATATTGGCAAGTTTCCGTCCCCTCTTGCACGGGTCAAAACGCGGGAGGGGCGGCGTGTCTTCTACGTCGCCCATCCGCGTTTCCGTCCCCTCTTGCACGGGTCAAAACCCCCCCCAGCGAAAATGCAGTCCCCACCGGCATTTCCGCAGCTTGATCGCCATGTCGTCGATCGCTCACACGACAAAAACCCCCGGGGATCGACGACAACTGACCCTTCCTTCTTCCATAAAAACCATAAAAAACATTCCCCTTTATACCACAATTCCCTTACGCTCACCCAGCGGCTCACGACATCTGCAGACGGTTCAGCGAGCCGCCGGCTACGCAAAACAAAACAGAATCCCATAAGGCCCCTTTTCATTCTCTTCGACAGGAAACGACATTTTCCTTCCGAAAGTTCTGGAAACGGCTGAATCATTGATGGAAACCGCGCCCGCTGCAGGCTTCGATATTTCCTTCATCATCAGGCCCGTTCATGGTATACTTTTTCCCAGAGATTCTCTACCCTCTCTCGACAAATTTCGGCAGGAAGGCAGGAACTCCATCTTGGCAAGAACTTATCATTCCGAAGGAAGGCAACTCGCCTATTTTCTCCGAGCGATTTTAGTTTTTCTTGGCGTCGTCCTCTATTACAGCGTGCCCGGTCTTCATTGGATCTGGCTTATCGTTTTTCTTATCGTTGGCATTCTTATAGCCGAAATGATGGGCCTGATTTGGACCCACCAACGGCGAAAGTCCGCCGCCGGTCGGCCCTACGGCAAATCGGCAGCCGGTCGAAAAAAAGCCCGATCAAACGCCGAGCACAGACGGACGGACGAAGACCTTATCCGGGCGGATATCGACACCTTGTCGGGTCCGGAATTCGAACGTCTCCTCGAACTTTATTACACCGACAAAGGATACATCGTTCAGCGCGTCGGCGGATCCGGCGATCACGAGGTCGATCTCATCTTGATAGACAAGGATGGCTACAAAATCGCGGTCCAATGCAAAAGGTGGAAAAAAGACGTCGGAAACGACATTGTCCTCAGAATTAAAGCCGGCAAACAGATCTACGGTTGTCACGACGCCTGGATCATCACGACCAGCCATTTTACGAAAGCCGCCAAGGAAGCCGCCGAGTCTTTGCGGATTCGTCTCATCAACGGACTTGCGGTCCATGACATGATCAGCCGCTGGAGAAAAGAACGCATCGGAGCGGATTCTCACCGAAGGCAAAGATAGCATTGGCCTTTCGCCCGCACCGGTCCTGCCGCTTCCGACAAGGCGAAAACGACGACAGGACGCGCCAATCGGACCAACGGAACCGTCGCGGCCGCGCCCGACCGGCGCCTCATCCCCCCGGCTTCCGCATCGTCAGGGCGATCCTTCCCCTTTTCACGTCCACATCGAGCACCCACACCGTTACGACGTCGCCGACCGAAACCACATCCAACGGATGCTTCACGTACTTGTCGCTCATTTGCGATATGTGCACGAGTCCGTCCTGTTTGACGCCGATGTCGACGAACGCGCCGAAATCGAGCACGTTGCGCACCGTTCCTTTCAGCTCCATCCCCGGCTTGAGGTCCTCGAGGCGCAGCACGTCCGTCCGGAAAATCGGCTTCGGCAGTTCGTCGCGCGGATCGCGGCCGGGGCGCTGCAGGCTGTCCAGAATGTCGCGCAAAGTCGGCACGCCGACGCCGAGACGAGCGGCCAGTGATTCGACGTCCACCGCCTGCAGCCGCTCCCGCAATGCCGGTTTTCCCAAATCTCCACGCCCCAAGCCCAGTTCCTCCAGCAGTCGCTCCACCGCCGGATACGACTCCGGATGAATCGGCGTGTTGTCAAGCGGCTCGTCGCCATCGGGAATGCGCAGGAAACCGACGCACTGCTCATAAGTCTTCTCCCCGAGGCGCGGCACGTTCAAAAGCTCCCGGCGCGAACGGAACTTGCCGTTAGCCTCGCGGTAGCGGACGATGTTTTTCGCGATCGCCGCGTTGACGCCCGCCACGTACGACAAAAGCGCCGCCGAGGCGGTGTTGACGTCGACGCCGACGTGATTGACGGCCGACTCCACGACGCCGGCCAGCGTTTCTTCCAATCGTTTTTGCGAAACGTCGTGCTGGTATTGGCCGACGCCGATCGATTTCGGATCGATTTTGACCAGCTCGGCGAGCGGATCTTGCAGCCGGCGGGCGATCGAGACGGCGCTCCTCTCCGACACATCCAGATTCGGAAATTCTTCCTGCGCGAGTTTCGACGCCGAATAGACGCTCGCGCCCGCCTCATTGACGATCGTATAATGGAGCTTGCGCTCCGGCGGCATGTCGCGGATGAGACCGGCGACGAACAGCTCCGTCTCGCGCGAAGCGGTACCGTTGCCGATCGCGATCAGGTCGACGCGATGCCGCTCGATGAGCTCCCGCAGCACGCGCGCCGAACGCTCGACGTCGTTGTGCGGCGGCGTCGGATAGACGACCGCGACGTCGAGCAGCTTGCCCGTCTCGTCGACGACCGCCACTTTGCAGCCGGTTCGGTAGGCGGGGTCGATGCCCATGACCGTTTTGCCGCGGACCGGCGGCTGAAGCAGCAGCCGGCGCAAGTTTTCCGCGAACACCTTGATCGCCTGTTCCTCCGCCTTCTCCGTCAGCTCGGACCGCACGTCGCGCTCGACGGCCGGGGCGATCAGCCGCTTGTACGCGTCTTCGACCGCCGCCCGCAGCAGGTCGTCCGTCGCCGAACGCCCGCCGACGATCACCCGGCGCCCGATCTCTTCCAGAATGCGCGCTTCCGGCACTTCCAGGCGCACGTTCAGCACGTCTTCCCTTTCGCCGCGGTTGATCGCCAGAACGCGATGCGGCGGTATTTTGCGGACCGGTTCGCGGAAATCGTAGTACATGTCGTAAACGGACTCCTTCGAGCCGTCTTTCGCCTCCGTCGCCAGCTCCCCGTGCTCGAACGAAAAACGCCGCACCCAGCCGCGGATGTCCGGATCGTCCGCGATCCGCTCGGCGAGAATGTCGAGCGCGCCCTGAAGCGCGTCGTCGACCGTCGGCACTTCCTTGTCCGGGTCGACGTAGCGGAGCGCCTCGGCGCGCGGGTCGCCCTCCGCCGGCCGGCTTGCGATCCAGTCCGCGAGCGGTTCGAGCCCGCGTTCCTTCGCGACGCTTGCGCGCGTTTTCCGCTTCGGACGAAACGGGCGGTACAAATCTTCGACTTCCTGCAGCTTCGTCGCCTCTTCGATCGCGCGGCGCAATTCGTCCGTCAGTTTGCCCTGTTCGGCGATCAACCGGACGACTTCCCCCTTGCGCTCCTCCAGCGACCGTCGGTACCGCAGGCGCTCCTCGATCGCCCGGATTTGCGTTTCGTCCAGCTCACCCGTCGCTTCCTTGCGGTAACGCGCGATGAACGGGATCGTATTGCCTTCGTCGAGAAGCCGCACCGTCGCCGCCACTTTGGCGACCGGCAGGCCGAGTTCCGCCGCGATCTGCCGGCGAATCCGCTCTTCCGCCGCGGCGCCCGCAGGTTTCACTGCGGCATCCTTAGCCGGTTCAACCGCGGGATCCGAGGCCGCCGGCGCCGCGGAAGCCGCCTTTACCGCCACATCCGCATCCGCCCGCTCTTTAAGGTTTTCCGGCCGTTCCGCCGACGTTTTCGCTTTCTGCTGTCGCGTCATCGAAGAACGACGTCCCCCCTCCGCATCGAACCCAAAACAAAACCCAAAAACAAAACGCGCCGACGACCGGTCCGCGCGTTTCTCCGCTAAAAACGCTCAAAAATCGATCAGTCCGAGGCTGATCATGAGCGCCTCGTCGACGCGTTTCATCGTTTCCTCGTCGAGATGGGTGACCTTGCTCGTCAGCCGCTGTTTGTCGATCGTCCGGATCTGCTCGGTCAAAATGACCGAATCCCGGTCGAATCCGTGTTCCTTGGCCTTGATTTCCACGTGGGTGGGCAGTTTGGCTTTCTGGATCTGCGCCGTGATGGCCGCGACGATGACAGTGGGACTGAAACGGTTACCGATGTCGTTCTGGATGACGAGCACGGGGCGAACGCCGCCCTGCTCCGAACCGACCACCGGGGACAAATTTGCGAAAAACACGTCGCCCCGCTTGACGATCACAATTTTACCCCCCGCTGACCAGACGGTCGAGCGTCGTCTCCGCTTCCTCTTCCGCGTGGAAAGCCTCGGATGCCATGTGCAGGTTGATTTTCGCCATCTCCATGTAGCCCCGCTGCATCGCTTCGCGCAACTGCCGTTTTTTGCGTTCCATCAAAAAAAGGCGCATCGCTTGGCGAATGAGTTCGCTGCGGTTGGATTTTTCTTTCGCCGCGATCCCGTCGACTTCCCGGAGCAACTGATCCGGCAGGCTGATCATGATCCGCTTCGTATTCTGCGCGTTGGCCACCGATATCGCACCTCCGAAACTTTTGCGAAACCGCGCCATTTCCAGTATAGCTCTCTTCTAACCAGAATATTCTAATCGAACCGCCCACCCCGCGAACGGCCGAAAACACTAGGTATGTCTATTCGCCGTCCGGGCCCCGAAATCCTCCCCGATCAGCGGATTTTCCGCCGACACGGGTTCGCCGTTTCGCAGATAGATGCGCGGAACGCGGTGCGACACCATGCACGTCACTTCGTAATGGATCGTGCCGAGCCACCGCGCCACTTCGTCCGCCGGCAGGCATGCGTCGCCCTGTTTGCCGAACAGCACGACTTCGTCATGCAGCGAAACGCCGGGCACGCCGTCGACGCGCACCATGCACTGGTCCATGCAGATGCGGCCGACGACCGGCGCGCGGACGCCGCGGATGAGCACTTCTGCTTTTCCCGTCAACATCCGGCTGTAGCCGTCGGCATATCCGACCGGCAGCGTGGCGATCCGCTCATAGCCCGACGTGCGGTAGACCGCTCCGTAACTGACGCCGGAATTCGGCGGCAAGGTTTTCAGATGAACGACGGCCGTTCGAAAACTCATGACCGGCTCGAGCGCGACCCGGCGCCGGTTGACTTCTTCCGACGGATAGAGGCCGTACAGCCCGATGCCGAGCCTGAGCATGTTGAACGTCCATTCCGGCGTGTCGAGCCCAGCCGCGCTGTTGCCGGCGTGCACCCACCGAAACGTCAGGTCGCGCGCGCGGAGCGTCTCGACGAAACGACGGAACTTCACGTACTGCTCGCGCGTATAGCGTTTGTCGGCCTCGTCGGCGCAGGCGTAATGGGTGAACAACCCTTCGAGAAGCACGCCCGGCGTGCGGGCGAGCGCCTCGACGAACCGGACGGCGTCTTCGCCGGGAAGCAGCCCGAGCCGCCCCATGCCCGTGTCGATCTTGACGTGCACCGCCAGCGGCGCGTCGCCCTGGCGTCCGGCCCGCAGCGCCTCAAGAACGTCCTCGCTGAACACCGTCAGCGTCACCCGGTGCCGCGCCGCGACCGCAAGCCCTTCCGGCGGCGTGTAGCCGAGTACGAGAATCGGCAGGCCGACGCCCGCACGCCGCAATTCGAGCGCCTCGTCGAGAAAAGCGACGCCGAGATAGGCCGCGCCGGCCGCCTCGGCTTCCCGCGCCGCCATCACCGCGCCGTGGCCGTATGCGTTCGCCTTCACCACCGCCATGACGGCGACGCCATCCGGAAGCGCTCGCCGGAACGCCAGCAGGTTGCGCCGCAGCGCGTCCAGCGAAATCTCGACCCGCGTCGGGCGATACGAATAGAGGTCCAACTTCCGCGTCCCCCCGCATGACGCCGGACCGGCCGGCGCCGCGTCGCGTGCGTCGCGTACACACATTCCTAATGGTACCGCCGCGGCGCGCGGCTGTCAACGAAGAGGCAAGCGGGCCGCGCGAGCCGGGCGGCGCAGCCGAACACCGCGGCTGCACGCCCCTCGTGGCGCCCGCATATGTTTTTATTTGCCGGTCTCACCTTCCGTCGAGCGCGCGATCCGGACCATTTCCTCGACCGGCAGTTCGGCCGACGACAACCGGAATTCGACGCCGTCTTCCGTCCACCACACCAGCGTCTTCGGTTCGTCACCGACAAGGACGCCGACCGTGAAACCGAGATCGACCGGCTCGCCGGCCAGCATCGACACGGTCTGCTCCCGCGGCCGCGACTCCGTCAGCGTGTAATGGTAGGTTCCTTCATAGCGCAGCATGACCGCCGGCGCATCGTCCAGACGAAGGTCGACGACGTCTTTCTCCCGCACGCCGGGCGGCGTATACGACGGCCGAACGACGCCGAAACCGACGTCGCGGTCGGCACCGGCACGCTCGGTATTCGTCGCCGAACGACCGTCCGACGTCCCCGCCGTGCCGCCCGGCTCCCCGCGCGAAGCAGCGCCGGCGCCCGGCGACGCACCCCTTTTCTCCTGCGCCTTCCCGACTGATGCGGCGTTTTGCCCCGGCGCGCCCGGCGACGCCTGCGGCTGCGCGTTTTCGCCGCCGCGGGGGCCGCTCATGTTCCACTGCATGTCGAACGCGCCCGCCTCGAACTTTTTGCCGAACTCGAATCGGTCGAACCGCATCTCGACCAACACGTTGGCGTTCGCATCGGACACTTCGACCCGCCTCGGCGCGAAACTTTTTTTGTCCAGCCAGATTTTTTGGCGAGCGAGCATCGAATTGTTTGCGTAATTGGCCGCCACGTCGAAGACGAACGCGTCCTTGTCGGTCGCAAACTTCCGGTTCTGGTCCGAAACGATGCTGTGAACGAGCGACTGGTACAGGTACACCTGGCCCGACCGCTCCGGCCAGTCGCTCTGGAACCGGAACATTTTGTTCAGATGCGGCGTCAGCACGAACACGCCCTCGTCGTTGCGCAGCACGATCTGCGTTACGTCGTTCGATTCGTTCATCAGCGAAATCCGATAATAGTGCGGCTTCCGGTACCAGACGCTGACCGTGTATTCGACGTCCTGGCCGCCGGTTTTGAGAATCATTTTGCCGTCGGTTTCGTAGCTCTCGAGTTTCGCCATCAACTTGTCCAGTTCGTGGACGACGTCCGCCGCGTTTTTCGGTCCGCAGCCGGCCAACAGCAACAGGAGCGAGAGCATCCCTCCCGCAAGCACCCGGCCGGCCAAAACGCCGCGCCGCCGGAACCATGCGCGCCGCAGCGACCGTCTGAACCGGTCCAATCGTCGCATCGGCCCACCAACCCCTCACCCGGTTGAATTCATGATACATGTCTATGAGGGGACTTGGCCGATTATGCGGACGGGGGGTTCGGTGCGGCAGCGCTTCTACCAAGTTTTGACCCGGACGTTCCGCGACTGGATGCCGGTTATGCTTGCAGACGGAGTCGCCCGCATGCTATACTGAATCCAGGAATCCCATTTTTCGCGAGGCTTTGCCGATGACCGACCTGCTCGACCCGAAAAACGACTTCGTCTTTAAACGCATCTTCGGCAGCGAGGAAAACAAGGACGTCCTG
>MOXJ01000034.1 GCA_002507565.1 Candidatus Reconcilbacillus cellulovorans | reverse complement strand
CGGCGTCCGCGTCGCGCACGGCCGCTTCCGCTTCAACCAGCGCGCGCCCGAACTCCCGCACCTGTTCGCGCGTCGCCCAGTCGGTCGGAAACGTGCGCACGCTTTCCGGCGTCCACCCCGGACCGACTTCCACCAGCAGACGCTCGAGCCGCTCCCGCTCCGCCGACGCTTCTGCGCGGCATTCGGCCAGACGCGATTCCGCCCGTCGGACCGTCGGCGCGCGCGCCAACAGGGCGGCGAGCTCCGCCGACGCTGCCGCGGCGTCGGGACGGCGTTCGGCCTCGAGACGGCGGCATTCTTCTTCTACCGCCCGCATGCCGGCGACGAGCGCCGCGCGGTCCTGCCCGAGCCGCTCCCGTTCCGCGATCAGCCGTTCAAGCTCCGCCACTTCCGCATCCGGCACGCGCGGCACACCCGCGACTTCCGCGATGCGCCGGCCCAATTCCACCAGACGCGCGGCGTGCGGCCACGCCCTGACGCAGACGGCGAGCCACTCCGCCTCGCGACGCGCTTCGGCCGCCTCCGCTTCGGCCGCATCCAGCGCGTGCTCCAGCTCGTCCAGCTCCGCCGAGACGCGCCGATAAGCTTCCCATTGCGCGCGGTCCTGCCTCGCCTCGGCTTCCGCCTTCTGCCATTCGTCCAGCGTCGCGTTGAGCGCCGGACGGACGGCGCGGGGGCGATAAAGCTCGTCCATGCGGGCATGAAGCGCGTCCTCGGCCGCCAGCACGCGGCCGCCGTCGGCGCCCCAGCCGGCACCGTACAACTTCGCGGCCAAGTCGCCGAGGGCGGCGCCGAGCTCTTGAAGCTCCGCCAGGCCGAACGCGAACCATTTCCGGTACGTCGCCGCGTCGAGGCCGCCCAGCCGCCGGACGAGTTCCGCCTCGCCGACTTCCTCTTCGCGCGGCGACAGGAGAACGACCCGACATCCGGCGGCGTCGGAAACGCGTCCCGCCTTGCGTCCCGCCCGCACCGTCCGCTCCACGCGCATGCGGACGCCGTCCGGCCAGACGACCGTCAGCGCCCCGCCGTACGCCCCGCCGTATCCCCCGCCGAACGCGCCGCCGGGCACACCGCCGGACATGCCGCCGGACGCCGAATCGCCGAACGCCGGTTCGTACTTCTCGTGCGCCTGCGCGCGCGGAGGAAACCCGAACAACACGAACCGAATCAATTGAAACAGCGTTGTCTTGCCGGCTTCGTTCCTGCCGGTCCAGAGCGTCACCGGCCGCGACAGCCGGACGTCCAGCCCCGAAAGCATGCCGAACGCCGACACTTCGATCCGCTCGATTCTCATCCGTCCGCCCCTTCCCCGTCGTCCGCGCCTTCCTCGAGCAACGAAACCGCGAGTTCCGAAGCCGCTCTCACCAGTTCGCGAAAATGTTCCGCCCCCCAGCCGCGCAAAAAAAGCGACGCCCGACCGTCGGCAAGCGGCGCCAGCGGCCCGCGCGCGAGCCGGTCGGCCAGATCGGGCAACGCCGCCCACTGTTCGGCAAGGCGCAGCAGTTCACCGGAAAACGCCCCGCCCGCTTTCAGCCGCTCGCGGTCGAGCGCGGCTTCCGCCTCCAGCCGGACTTCGGCAGGCCAGACGAACGGCCCGCCGTCCAGCTCCGATGCCGCGGCCGATTCCGCCTCGCGTTCCTGCGCGTCCGCCAGCCACTCCTCCAGAAAAGCCGTCTCCGCCAACTCGCGATAAAGCGACGTCCGCCCCGTCAGCGTCAGCCGGACGATCGCCCCCCGTCCGTCCGCTTCTTCCCGGACGGCGTTCAGTCGCTCCCGCAGCCGTTCGCGCAGCCCGGCGAGCGACGATACCCCGTCGAGCGGAACGGCGACGTCGAACCAGCGCACGTCGTCGGTCGGACAAAACGAAAGCGTCATCTGGCCGCTTTCATCCGCCTCCACCCAGTAACATCCCTTGGCGCCGGTCTCCTTGACGTTCCGGCCTTGCGGATTGCCCGGATAGACGATCGGCGGTCCCTCCCACAGCACGCGACGGTCGTGGATATGCCCGAGCGCCCAATAATCGAGCCGGGCGGCCAGCAAATCCGAAAGCCGGCACGGCGCATACGGGTCGTGGCCGGGCTGGCCGTCGACGTTGGCGTGCAGCAGCCCGACCTGACAGACGTCGAGCCTCCCGCGCGAAAACAGTCGGGCGAGATTGTCCGTCACCGCCGGCGCCGCAAACGACACGCCGTGCACCGTCGCCACCGTGCCGCGCCCGGGACGGTCGACCGGCACTTCCTCCGCCCGGTCGGCGCCGAACACGACGACGTTGTCCGGCCACGACAGCCCGCCGCGGACGGTTTCCAGCGGATCGTGGTTGCCGCATACAACGAACACCGGAACGCCCCTGTCCGCAAGCCGCTCAAGACCGCGCAGAAACCTCAGCCGCGCGCGCAAAGACCGCTCGGCGGAATCGAACACGTCGCCGGCGAGCAGCACGGCGTCCGCCTGCCGCTCGATCGCCAAAGCGACGATGCGGTCCCAGGCGCGGAACGTCGACCGAAAGACGCGCTCCCGCAGCCGTTCCGGCAGCGGCCCGACGCCGGAAAACGGACTGTCGAGATGCAGGTCCGCCGCGTGCACGAACCGAAACGGCTTCATCGCCCGCCACCCGCCGCGCGCGAAGACTCCGCCGGCAAAAACGCGCGGTACACTTCCGACAGCTGCCGGACGACGCGGTCCAGCGAATATTCGGCCTTCGCCTTTTCGCGCGCCGCCCTCGCCAGCGCGTATCGATAATCCGGATCGACGATCAGCTTTTCCAGCGCCTCCGCCAGCGCTTCGGCGTCGTCGGGAGGCACGAGCAGGCCGTTTTTGCCGTTTTCGATCTGCTCCGCGATGCCTCCGACGTTCGTCCCGACCGGTGCAAGCAGACAAAGCGCCGCCTCCACGAACGCATTGCCGAACGCTTCCGCCCGCGAAGGCAAAACGAAAATGTCGAAAAACGGCATCAACTCTTCCGGATGGAGCATGTAGCCGTAAAAAATCGTTTCCTCGTAAATGCCGAGCTCGCGCGCCGCCTGCTCCAGATCGGCGCGGATCGGTCCGTCGCCGATCATATGCAACATGAACGGCACGCCGCGCTTTTTCAATATCGCACACGCCGCCAGCAGAACGTCGAGCCCCTTGGCGGGCACGAGCCGGCATACCGTGACGAGCTGCGCGACCGCGTTTTCGTGCGGAATCGGCCGGAACCGCCGCTCGTCGAACCCGTTCGGAATGACGCGGATGCGGTCGGGCCGGCGGACGAACCGCTCCAGGTACGCTTTGAACGAACGGGAAACGGTCAGAAGGCCGTCTACGCGCTCCTCCAGTTCGCGGTAAAGCGACGTCAGAAACGACTCTTCCGGTCCGCCCGGCTCGATCTTCCCGTTCAAGACGAGTTCCCGCTCATAGCTGGAATGCACGGTGACGACGACCGGCGTCTGCGGAAAACGCTCCTTCAGCGCCAGTGCGACGAGCGGATGATGCGCGTGGATCAGGTCGTACCGGCCGCCCAGCCGCAGTTCCGCCCACCACCGGTAATCGCGGTACGTCTGAATGTACTTGTCGACGACCGGCCTGCCCGCGTACGCCGTCCAGTCGAACGTCGCGAACCGAACGTCGCCGGAGCCTTTGTTGCGGATCCGTTTCGGCAGGAAAAACATTTCCATCTTCCAACCCCGCGCCAAAAATTCCCGGTACACGTACGGCACCATCGACGACACGCCGCCCGGCTGTTCCGGCGGAAAAAACAGCGCCTGCAACACGGTCATCGCGGACGACTCCTTTTCGTTTTCGCGATTTGCATTTATAATGGTTTTGTAAAACCCTAGAGCGCCCACCCGAAACGAGGTTCCGGTTTCCGATGAACGGTTTCCCCCTCGGACCGGCGGACATCCACCGGTTTTCCTTCGCTCTCGTCTTCCCGGTGCTCCTTCTGATCATCCACATGTCGATCCGGCTGTACCGGTCAGGCGGCATGGTCCGGCGGAGGTCCGCTTTCGTCTGGATGTGCCTGGCCCTTTCCGCCTCGGCCGTTCACGAGGCGTCGCCGCTTCTGTTCGGTGCGTCGGACGCCGCACAGTGGGCCGACCGATGGATGGAAACGGCCGCATTCTTATGGATGCAGCTGTCGCTGTTTCAACTGTATAATGTGCCGCGTTCCGGCCATTACGTCGGATTGCTCGCCGCGCTGGCGCCGGCCGCCGTACTGTCGGCCGCGACGGCCGTTCTGCCGGCGGACGCGGAAGACTTGTTGTTCCGCCTGTACCGGTTTGCACTTGTCGCGCTCTGTTACTGGGTGCTGCCCGAGCGGACGGGGCAACCCGCCCTTTATCGCGCCATGCTCGCGGTCGATTTTCTCGTCCTGGGCGTCGAAGCCGTCAACCGGTACGCCTACGGCGGCGGTTCGGTCGCGCTGCTGGCGGCCGAACGCGGCGTCCGCTTCCTTTTTTATACAATGCTGTTCGCCTTCCTGTTCGAACGAACGGTCGAACTGCTTCACGGCATTTACCGGACGGCGGTGACCGACGGGCTGACCGGCCTGTACAACAGGTCGTACGCCGAGCGCCGACTGTCGGCCTGTGTCCGGCACAAAACGGTCACCGGCCTCTTGTTCGTCGACATCGACAACTTCAAGCGGCTGAACGACACGCACGGCCACGCCAAGGGAGACGAGGCGATCCGACAGGTCGCGCGCATTCTCGCGGAGGAAGCCGCGACGTGCGGTTTCGCCGCCCGGTTCGGCGGCGAGGAAATGATCGTCGTTGTCACGAACCCCGGCGAACCGCTCGACGATCTCGCCGAGCGCATTCGGAAAACCGTCGAGCGGCGGACGGACGTCACCGTCAGCATCGGCTACGTCCGCTACCGATCCGGCATGACCGCGCGCGATCTCTTGCGATTCGCCGACGAAGCGATGTACCGCGCCAAAACGGCCGGCAAAAACCGGACGGTTGCCTACGGCCGCAAGCCGCTGTCGCCGACGCCGTAAGACGCACCCGCCTTATCCTCCAGCGGGTCGCGCACGCCCGCCTCGGCAAACCCTTTGCGCCGAAGCAGGCAGCTGTCGCAGACGCCGCAAGGCGCGTCGCCGCCCTTATAGCACGACCACGTCAGCTCGAACGGTACGCCGAGCCGGACGCCTTCGCGCACGATGTCCGCCTTCGTCATCCGGACGAGCGGCGTCTCGATCCGGACCGGGCGGCCCCCGACGCCGGCTTTGGTCGCGAGCGCCGCCGTCTGCTCGAAACTGCGGACGAACTCCGGCCGGCAATCGGGATAACCGCTGTAATCGAGCGCGTTGACGCCGATGTAGACGGCTTCCGCGGCGATCGTTTCCGCGTAGGACACCGCCACGGACAGAAAAATCAGATTGCGCCCGGGCACATACGTGACGGGAATTTCGTCGTCGGGCACGGCGCCGTCCGGACGTTCCGGCACCGCAATCGAGTCGTCCGTCAACGCGCTTCCGCCGAAATCGCGGAAAAAGTCGAGGCGGACGATTTTGTGGCGATCCGCCGCGCCGTAATAGGCGGCGATCTTCCGGGCCGCTCCCAGCTCGACGCGATGGCGCTGCCCGTAATCGAACGTCAGCGGGTACAACTCGTAGCCCGCCTCGCGCGCAAGCGCCGCGCAGGTGGTGCTGTCGAGCCCGCCGCTTAAAACGACGACCGCCTTTTTCACCGCTTGTCCCTCCCGTCGCGCCGATCCTTTTATACCCCTCGCGCATCGGGGCTCCAGATGATTTTGTGAAGCTGCAGGTTCAGCCGCGCGCGCGCCAGCCCCCGCTCGAGCATCCATTCCGCCAGTTTCCTCGGCTCGACCGCACCCCAAACCGGGCTGAACAGCACCTGGGCGCGGACGTCGTATTCGTCGAGCAATGAGACCGCGCGGTCGAAGTCTCGCCGGCTCGCGACGACGAATTTCAGTTCATCCTGCGGGCGAAGCAGCGGCAGATTGCCGGCGACCATCCGGCGTTCCTCGCCGGAGTCCGGCAGCTTATAGTCCATAATGTATCGGACGGCCAGCGAGCGGACCGATTCCAGAAACGGCCGAAGATCGACAGCGCCGTTCGTCTCGACGTGGATGTCGTCGAACGCCCCGCATTCCGCCAGCGCTTCCAGCAGCATGCGCGACCGCTCGCCGTACATGAGCGGTTCTCCTCCCGTCAGGCACAGATGGCGGGAGCGATACGACGTCACGCGCTCGACGATGTCCGCCACCGTCAACGTCGGCCCAGGCTCGGCCGGCGGGTAACTGTACGTCGTGTCGCACCAGACGCAGCGGAGATTGCAGCCGAACAGCCGGACGAAAACCGTCGGAAAACCGGCTTTCGTCCCTTCTCCCTCGATCGTTTCGAAAATTTCGACGATCGGAACGCGGACGGTATTCCATTCCGGTCGATTCATGCGCGTCCCCTTCCATGATAACAAATTTCGTCGGCAAAATCGTGTATAATGGTCGGCAAAAGGAGGTCGTCGCCTTTGCCGGTCGCTTTTCCTCCGGCTTTCGTCGAAACGGTTGAACATCTGCTCGGCGCTGAGGCTGAGGCGTTTTGGAAAAGTTACGAACAACCGCGGGTTCACGGATTGCGTCTCAACCCGCTCAAACTGCCGGCGGGGACGGACGAGCCGTTGTTTTCCGCCATGCGCGGTCGGTTCCGGCTCGAACCGGTGCCATGGTGCCCGACCGGCTTCTACTATCCGGCGAACGTTCGGCCGGGCAAACACCCCTGGTACGCGACGGGCGCCTATTACATCCAGGAACCGTCGGCGATGTTGCCGGTCGAACGGCTCGATCCGAAGCCCGGCGACGCCGTGCTCGACCTGGCGGCGGCTCCCGGCGGCAAGTCGACCCAGATCGCCGGCAAACTCGCCGGCGCGGGGCTGCTCGTCGCCAACGACGTCCATCCGGAGCGAGTCGCCGTTCTTGCGGAAAACCTGGAGCGCGCCGGCGTCGCCAACGCCGTCGTGACGCGCGCCGACCCGGATCGGCTCGCCGGGCGGTTTTCGTCGTTTTTCGACAAAATTTTGTTCGACGCGCCCTGTTCGGGTGAAGGCATGTTCCGGAAAAACCCGGACGCCGTCCGCGCCTGGTCGCTGCCATACGTCCGGCTCTGCGCGGCGCGGCAGCGGCAGTCGCTGCGCGCAGCCGCTCGCATGATCCGCCCCGGCGGCACGCTCGTCTATTCCACCTGCACGTTCAATGAGGAAGAGAACGAGCGGACGATCGAATTGTTTTTGTCCGAACATCCGGGATGGCGGCTTGTTTCCGCCGAACGGCTCTGGCCGCACCGAGTCCGCGGCGAAGGGCATTTCGTCGCGGTGTTGCGCGCGCCGGACGACGGTCCGGAAGGCCGTCCGGGGGCGAGCGACAAGGCTGTTCGCGGCCGAAAACCGAAGTCCGACGCCTCGCTGCGCGAAGCATGGTCGCTGGCCGAGGCAATGGCGCGTCGGGCGGTTCCCGGCTGGAAGCCGGGCCCCGGCCGACCGGTGCTCGTCGGCGACCGGCTGTACTGGATGCCGGACATGCCTGAAAAACCGCTTCCGCCGGATTGGCACGCCGGATTGCACGTCGTCCGCCCCGGTCTATGGGTGGCGACCATGCGCAAGAACCGCGCGGAGCCCGCCCACGCGCTGGCGATGGCCGTCCGCGTGCAGGACGCCGCCGACGTGCTGGATTTGCCATCGGACAGCGACGAAGTGCCAAAATTTTTGCGCGGCGAACCGATCGCCGCTTCTTGCGACGCCGGCGGGCGCGACGGCGGATGGTGCCTCGTCGCCTGTGACGGTTTGCCGCTCGGCTGGGGCAAACGGTCGGACGGCGCGATCAAAAATCGGTTTCCGAAACCGCTCCGTTTGCGCAAATACGACGGCGCGGAAGCCGACGACGACGCCGACGACGGCCCCGACGCCGCGGACGACTGAGGCGGACGAAAAGGAAGACGCGAGCCCGTTCATCGCCCATTTGCAGGTCGCTGCAGTCATTTGTCCAAACCCTCCCGGTCGCGGCGCCATATACATGCAGTGTACCGACAAGGTACAAAACTTCCGATCAAGGAGGAATCCGCATGTCCGCACCGTATCCCTACTACACGACGGTCGCCATCGTCCTTGTGCTGTTCATTCTGTTGGTGATCGTCGCGCGGCCGTACGTGTTCTGAGTGCGGCCGACCCCCGTGCGGTCGGGGCGGTGCGTTTTCCACACGCGCCGCCTTTTATTTTTTCGGCTTTGTTTTTCACCCGGTCCGCTGCGGTCTCGGCGTCCTGAGCAGGGCGATCTCCCTTTCCGTCAGTTCACGGTACGCCCCCCGGGCGAGCGAACGGTCCAGTTCAAGCGGGCCGAAGCGGACCCGCTCCAGAAACGTCACTCTTCTGCCGATCGCCTGAAACATCCGTTTGATCTGATGAAATTTTCCCTCGACCACGGTCACTTCGGCCCTGAAACAGTCACTGCTGTCGAGAAGACGAAGCTCGGCCGGCAGCGCGACGTATCCGTCGTCCAGCCGAACGCCGCGGGCGAACGCCTCGGCGTCGCCCTCCGTCAGTGCACCGTCGGTTTCGACGAGATACGTTTTCGGCACGTGTCGGCGAGGCGACAAAAGCTCGTGCGCAAGCTTGCCGTCGTTCGTGAGCAGCAGCAGGCCGACCGCGTCTTTGTCCAGCCGCCCGACCGGAAACACGCCGAACCGCCGGTATTCCGGGGCGAGCAAGTCGACGACGGTGGCTTCGCGGCGGTCTTCGGTCGCCGAAACGACGCCGGGCGGTTTGTTCATCATCAGGTAGACGAATTCCCGAAACACGACGCGTTCGCCGTCGACGCGGACGTCGTCGCCGTCGGGGTCGATTTTCATGCCTGCGTCGAAAGCCGGAACGCCGTCGACGTGCACGCGTCCCGCCCTGACCAGCTTGCGCACGTCGCTTCGGCTGCCGAAGCCTGCGCGCGCCAGCATTTTGTCCAACCGCTCCGTTCGCCGCATTCCGCTCAAGGCGCCCACCTCCATCCGGCCGGGTAGCCGTTTTTCAACAGGCCGTCTTGCCATTTTGCCCATCCGATGGGAAAACCGTCCGCTTCCACTAGAACGATTCCTTCAGGCGACACGCCAACGTCGCGATCGATCCGTTCGGCTGGAACGAAAAGCGATTCGCCCTTCAAATAGCGGACGAGTTCCCGTTCCGAATCCGCACCGTCCGCCCGAAAACCGACCGTACGCTTCGCCCGCGCGAACGGATGCGCCAGCGCAAGCGCGTGCGATAAGCGGAACCGGCCACCGGGTTTGAAGTCGCCGACGTGCAATCCGGCGCGAACGACGCGCAGTCCCGCAAACAATTCGGCAAACGCCGCACATTCTTCCAGGAGCAGACTGACCGCGTCGCCGAGCCGCACGAAACGGCCGGACCGCCGCACGCCCGGCCAGTCGATCGCCTCGCTGAGCGCAGCCAGCACGGCTTCCGTCTCAAATTGCGACAGCTCGTCGACAGCCGCACCGGTTTGCGGCAGAGTCCGGCCGGGCCGTCCGAACGGCTCGTCCGAAATTTTGCGGAATACGGCGACGAAATGGCCCTCCCCGCGTGTCGCATGCGGCCAGATCCGCACCGTCTTGCGAAGGATTTCGGCCTCGCGTTCTCCCGCCGCTCCGACCCAATCCGGACGGCCGGACGAAAAGCCGGGAAAACGCGTCGGCTCGACGACGTCCAGATCGCGCCTGCGCGCCAGGCAGCCGAGCACGACCGCCTCGTTTTCCTCCGGCGCAAACGTGCACGTCGAATAAACCATCACGCCGCCGGGCGCGAGCATGTCCGCCGCTGCGTCGAGCAATGTCTGCTGCAGTGCGGCGTAATCGGCCGACGCCCGCCAGCCGCGCGTTTTCACCGATTCACCGGATTTGCGGATCCGCGCTTCGCCGGAACAGGGAGCGTCTACCAAAATTTTATCGAACCGGCCGCGGAACGCCCCGGCCAACCGCACGGCGTCCTCGTTCACGACGACGGCGTTCGGCACGCCGGCCAGTTCAAGATTTTTCACAAGCGCCGCCACCCGCTGCGGATGCCGGTCGTTGGCGACGAGCAAGCCGCGTCTTTCGAGCTTGCAAGCGATCTGCACGCTCTTGCCGCCGGGTGCGGCGCAAAGGTCGAGCACGCGGTCACCAGGCCGCACGCCGAGCAGCTCGACGGGGGCCATCGCGCTCGGCTCCTGGACGTAATAAAGCCCGGCATGGTAATACGGATGTTTGCCCGGCCTGTCCCGACTCGACACGTAAAACCCTTCGCGACACCAAGGAACCGGCTCCAGCGCAAACGGCGTCATCCCGCGGAACTGATCGACGGACAACTTGAGCGTGTTGACGCGGACGCCCGATACCGGCGGTCCGTCGCACGCCCGAGCAAACGCCTCGTATTCCTCGCCGAGAAAACGGCGCATCCGCTCCGCAAGCAGCATATGGTCCTTCGACATCCGCATCCGAAGACAAACCCCGCCTTTCCCGCTTGCCCGCGTTCCGCAATTACTCTATGATGGATTGTAAACATACCGTGAAGCGGGGGAAAGTTGATGAAAAAACTGCTCGTTTATCTAGCTATCGTCGTCGGCATTTTCGGGCTGTTGTCCCTCGTCAACGCGCTGTCGAAAGACAACAGCACCGACAATCCCTATCGCAAGCCGAAATCTGAACTTCATCCGGAGACCGTCCGGCTGCTCGACGATCCGCTTTACCAGAACAACGTGCTGCCCGACGAGCTGAACCGCCTGATCGAAAGCAAGGCGCCGGTCTTCGTGTATTTTTACCAGTCGACATGCCCGTACTGCAAGGAAACGACGCCCGTTCTCATGCCGATCGCCCAATCGCTCGGCATCGATCTGAAACAGTTCAACCTGCTCGAATTCCCGGAAGGCTGGCAGAAATACGGCATCGAAGCGACGCCGACCGTCGTGTTTTATAAGGACGGCAAAGAAGTCGAACGGCTGAAAGGCGGCTACGTCGAACAGCCGACGCCCGGCGGCCATACGAAAGAGGAATTCGAACAGTTTTTCCGCAGACACAAAGCCTAAAATACCGGGCCGATTTTCGGCATCCCCAAATCCTGTATCCGCCGCCCGGCATCCGTCCCGACCGCCTCGGCGATACTGCGGAAACCGTCGCGTGCCGCCAGCGCGCGCAAGCCCTCGCATATTTCACGGATGACGGACGGCCCTTTGTAAATCAAGGACGTATAAATTTCCACCAGGCTGGCGCCGGCCCGTATCTTTTCATATGCGTCCCCGGCGTCGAAAATGCCGCCGCAGCCGATAATCGGCACCCGGCCCCCGGTCAGCCTGTAGACGCGCGCGATCGTCTCCGTCGCGCGGCGCCTCAGCGGCCGGCCGCTTAAGCCACCGGTTTCCGCACCGGCGGGATGCCGGACGCCGTCTCGGGCCAGCGTCGTATTCGTCGCGACGAAACCGGAAGCGCCCGCCGCCGTCGCCGCTTCGACCGTCAGCGATAACTCCGCCTCGTCCAGATCGGGCGAAATTTTGACGAGCACCGGCTTCGGCGTGCTCCGCCCGCCGGCGGCGCACCGCGCGATCTCGTCGCGCACGGCAGAGATGATCGCGCTCACCGCCTCCTGCTTCTGTAGGTCGCGCAGGCCGGGCGTATTCGGCGAACTGACGTTGAGGACGAAAAAATCGGCATGCGGCCAAAGTTTTCGCACGCAGGCGCGGTAATCATCCGCCGCCCGATCGTTCGGCGTCGAACGGTTTTTGCCGATATTGACGCCGATCGGAACGCGACGTCCGCCGGCTGCGGCGTAACCGGCCAAACGGGCCGCAAGGGCGTCCGCCCCGTCGTTGTTGAATCCCATCCGGTTGACGAGCGCCCCGTCTTCAGGCAACCGAAACAGGCGCGGACGCGGGTTTCCCTCTTGCGGCTCCGGTGTTACCGTCCCGACCTCGAGAAAGCCGAAACCAAGCGAAGCGAGCGCCGTCGCCGCCTCGCCGTTTTTGTCGAGCCCCGCCGCCAGCCCGACCGGATGCGGAAAAGACAGACCGAACGCTTCGACGCGCAAGCCCGGATCCTCCGGCACGGCCCAAACCGCAGAAAGCGCACGGTTGGCCGCCGGCAGCCTCCCGAGAAAGCCGAGGGCAGCGATCGTCAACCGATGGGCCCGCTCCGGATCCATGCGGAACAACATCGGTTTCAGCCACGCATAAACGTCCATGTTTTTTCCTCCCTACAAAAAGAAAGAGCTTCCCCCGGCGGGAAGCCCTTAGGCCGCATTCGCCGCGGCCGTCCGACGCGGCGTCAGCCTTTGTTGAACGGCGTTTCGGAGACTTTGATCGATTCGGTCGGGCAACCTTCCAGCGCGTCCTGAAGATCGTCGTAAAGCTCCTCCGGGATCTCCGTAATGCCCCGGTTATCGTCGCCGCCGTAGATGACGTGCGCCAACCCCTCGTCGTCATAGTCGTAAATATCGGGCGCGGCAGCCCCGCAGGCGCCGCAAGCGATGCATGTTTCCTTGTCCACCCATGTGTATTTCGGCATCTGCGATCCTCCCCAGCGTCCGGCGTTACTCCGGATCTCGTTTCGGACGTCATCTCTTTTAACACTATAATACAATCGCCGACCGGATTCAAACGGATTGCTCGGCCTGTCCGCGCCTGCCGATCGAGGAGGCGTCGCCCGCCGACGGGGCGTCGACTGCCTCGTCCTGCGCATACCGCGCCCGCACGGTCGTATAAAGCCCGCCGCGCACGTTGAATTTGCCGATCACTTCGAGTTTCCTCGGCTGGATCATCCGAACGAAGTCTTTCAGGATCAGATTGACGACGTCTTCGTGGAAATGACCTTCGTCGCGGAAACTCCACAGGTACAGCTTCAGGCTTTTCAGCTCCACGATATAAGGTCCCGGCTCGTACCGGAACGTGATGGTGGCGAAATCGGGCTGCCCCGTCAGCGGACAGAGCGCCGTAAACTCGGGGCATTCGATTTCGACTTCGTACCGGCGGTCCGGATGCGGGTTCGGGACCGGCTGAAGCGTTTTGCTCGGTTTGGTCGGCATCGTCGAAACCTCCGTTCATTTTCAAGCATACCGAAGCCCGCCCGCCGGGTCAAGTGTACGGCCAGGCAGACGCGAAAGCATCGCCTGAGACCCGCTGATCGAAAACTCGTCTTGTTTTTTACTCCCCGGTCGCTTCCTTCCACCAGTCCGGCACATAAGGACGCTCCCGGACCCGCTGCATGTCCTCCCACCCGATCGCCCGGCCGGTCCCCTCCACCCAAAACCGATGCTCCGGACGGCGTTTCAAATACTCATACACCAGGTTGTACAGCAGCCTTTCGCTGCCCTGGATGTTTCCAATCCGCCCGAACCGGCAATATTCGACGCCGGGCACGAGCCCCCGAACCGGTTGCTCGGGTTCGAACGTGTTCTGCATCACACGCTTCTCCGATTCGACATAGACGACAATCCGATCGCCGGGCTTTTGATATTCGATATACAGATTCACCGTCACCAATGAAAACTCATCGTCCTTGTCGAAATGTTTGCCGTCTTCGTACCAGTAACAGACGTCGGCATAAAACGCCGAAACCGCCAGATCGGCGAGAAATCGTTCCGCCGAATACGTCCCCTTTTCCGCCAAAAACCAAGCCGGGCAAGCCATCGTCCATCCCTCCTCCTCGGCGTTCGGACCGTGCTCGCTTACATTACCATATACGACTCGGATCGAAATCATCCGGATGAATGCCTAACTCCTTAATCGCCTCGACCAGCTCCGATGGATCATCCTGCATCCATGTCGGATATAAAAGCCCAGCTCCATGATGAATTTTTAAAGCCGCCATTCCTTTCGGCCCGTACGCGATCGGAAACCCTTCCACCCAAAACCGATGCTCCGGATTGCGCTCTAAATACCTCCATGCCAAATGGAAAACGAGATCCTCGCTCCCCGTCACATCCTCGATCCGCCCGAACCGGCAATACTCCACCCCCGGCTTTAATCCTTTGATCCCTTCCGCCAAAAACACATGGCGGTTCGCCCGCTGCTCCGAATCCACCTCGACCACGACGTTGTCGTATTCCACCCCGTACCTGTACATGATGTTCACCGTCGCAAAGTCCAACTGAAAATGCTCATCGTAACTCCGGCCGCCCTGATACAGAAACATCGCGTCGATCTCAAACGCCGCCTGCGCCAGCGTCCCGAAAAACCGTTCCGTCGAATACGTCCCCTTTTCCGCCAAAAACCAAGCCGGACACCCCATCGCTCTTGCCCTCCTATTCGGCGCTCACATCGCGATAGCACCAGTTGGGATCATAAGGACGCCGACGCAGCTGTTCCATCTCTTTTAAACTGTATATCCGGTGATCATAATAAGCCACCTCAAACAAGTCGTCCGGATTCAGCTTGAGGTATTCGTAGACAAAGTTAAATAACAATTTCTCCCTAGGACCAAATACTCCAGCAATATCTTCAATCGATCCTGCATCATAATACTCCAAATGAGGCTTTTGTAAATTATATTTGCTTTCCTTAAGCATATCCGAACAATAACTTGAGGATTCTCTGGCATACTATTCGGAATGAGCATATAAAATCATTTCGGACTCATGACGAAAGAGAAGACCCATTTCTGAGTCATAACAAAAAAGAGAAGACCCATGACGAGAACGATAAGACAAGATCATTTCCATACAGTCCCAGCGACTCCCATGTTTCGGATACATGTGAATCCGAGCATGTACCCGAAACGCCGCCACGGCGAGGGAACCCACAAACCGGTCCACCGAATAATACGGCTTCGCCATCAAGAAACTCGCCGACACGCCCATGCCTACAACACCTGCCGTAACTCTTCGAGTGAATTCACGACGGTGACGCCCATCGATCGAATTTGCTGTAATATTTCTTGTTGTTCTCGATTCAAACTGTCCATCCGCTTGTCAACGTAGAGGATGACTCGTTTCTCCCATGGATTCACTTCATGATCTATATTTGTTAATTTTTTAATTTGTTTTATCAAATCAGAATCTATTCTTGCTTTTGATGTCTTCACCTCAATAATTGCATCCAGTGTGAGAATATCAAAATCACCTTACCATATCTTATCCGGCCGAAAATCCTCCGGCCTTATGCCCAACTCCTCGACCACGTCCATCCGTTCGCTCCCGCTCGGATCCTGTTCCATCCATTGCGGGTACATCACCTCCCCGGCAAAACAATTCCACAATACTTCCAACCCCTTTGGCCCATATGCAATCGGCGATCCCTCCACCCAAAACCGATGCGCCGGATTCCGCTCTAAATACTTCCATGCCAAATAGAAAACGAGATCCTCGCTCCCCGTCACATCCTCGATCCGCCCGAACCGGCAATACTCCACTCCCGGCTTTAATCCTTTGATCCCTTCCGCCAAAAACACATGGCGGTTCGCCCGCTGCTCCGAATCCACCTCGACCACGACGTTGTCGTATTCTACCCCGTACTTGTACATGATGTTGACCGTCGCAAAGTCAAATTGAAAATGCTCATCGTAACTCCGGCCGCCCTGATACAGAAACATCGCGTCGATCTCGAACGCCGCCTGCGCCAGCGTCCCGAAAAACCGTTCCGTCGAATACGTCCCCTTTTCCGCCAAAAACCAACCCGGTCGCGCCATGGTCCACCTCTCCTATTCGGCATTCGGATCTTGGTAACACCAAGTGCGACAATAAGGCCGTTGACGCAGCCGCTCCAGTTCTTCTAGACCGAACACTAAATCGTAGTCCACCCATAACAAGTCATGCGGATTCAATCGGAGATATTCGTAAACAAAATCAAACAACAATCGCTCTCTTGTTTCAAACAAACCGGAAATATCCTCAATGTATCCTGCCTCATAGTACTCCAGATGAGGTTTCGATCGGATGTGCCGTTCGAGCGTCGAAGCACAGAAGTCTAACGATTGTTTTGCATGTTTTTCGGAGTTGACATACATCAACATTTGGGAATCATGCCGAGGACGATAACAGATATTAATGTCAAAATATGTCATATCACCTTCTTTATCATATTTTTTGTAACTAGTTATCCAGATTCTCACATTTGCCCGAAACGCCGCCACGACCAGAGACCCGAGAAACCGATCGAAGGAATAATTCTGTTTTTCTACGAAAAAGAATGCCTCTGTGCTCATTCTTGTAACACCCGCCTCAGTTCTTCTAATGAATTGACGACCAACACTCCCCGCGAACGAATCTCTTGCAATATCTGCTGTTGTTCATCCCTCAACCCCTGGAGCGGTTCGTCGATGTACAAAATCACCCGTTTGTTCTCAGGATTCATGAAATCTTCATTATTTGTTTCCGTTAATTTTTTAATTTGTTCCAATAATTTATTCTTTAACTCTGCTTTTGATTTTTTTACTTCAATAATCTCGTCCTTGGTCACAACATCGAATTCGCCGGCTCGTGTTTCCCCGGCAATCCTAACCACCTTCGCTCCCATCAACACGACATCCTTGATTCCCCCTACAAACTCCGCTACCTTTGCTTCCACCCTTTTCCCAGCTTCCGCCGACCTCTTGTAGGTCTCGATCTTTTGCCGAATGTCCGCTTCTTTCATATATGGCCACGATAAGACATATCCGCCGGGATTCGTATAGTAATAATACTTCCCCTCCCGCCTCAACTCTCCATACACCGACGGACAATCGAGGTTGTGCACCCACAGCCCGACATCGCCTACGTAATACGTGTGAAACGCTTCCACCGTCAGGCTGTATACCTCGACCGGTTCCGCCGGCGCCACGATCCGCACCCGCTCCACCGGGCGCGCAACCCCGTCGGCCGCCCAAATCCGGTCGCCGACGCGCAGATCGAACGGATACGTCCAGCCCCGCCCTTCCACCCAGAACGGATGCTGCCGCGTCGTCTGCACCCGACGACCGCCCGCCGTCAGTTCATAGATCAGCCCTTTTCGCCCGCTCACCACCCCGACGACTTCCCGGTACGCCGTTTCCCCCGTCCGCTCGTCGCGCGACAGGACGCGGTCGCCGACTTGAAGCGTCTCGATCGGCGCTGCGCCCGCTTCCGTCCACACCGCCGTGCCCGCCGCAAAGCTGTTGCACGCAAGCAGCCGCCTGCGCTCGACGTCCAGCTCCGCCAGCGTCGTCCGTATCCCGACATTCCGCACGAACTTGATCGATCCGCGCACGGCGACGAGCAGCTCGGTCACGACCGCCATGTCTTTGCCGTACTGGATCGCCTCCGATCGCGTCGCCCGTCCGCTCATCACCGCCGCAAACCGGCTTTTGACCCGCGCGAACGTCGCCTCATACCCGCCCACATCGCCCCCAGCGCCGCCCGAACCGACGCCAGGTCGATGTCGCCTTCCGCCAGCGCCCGCACGACGCCGAACATGTCCGGCAGCAGCCCCAGTATTTCTTTGCCGAACGCCTGCGCGACTCCTTCCGCCAGGTACATCGGCGTCCGCCAGCCGGCTTTCTCCAGCACCGCATTCCGCCCGTTGCCGAACCACTGCACCCGTTCGTCGAGGTACAGATAGCCTTCGTCCGCCGCCTTGACCCCGATGCCGTTTTCCGCGATCGTGCCGCCGACGACCGTCACTTCCGCCCGCCTGCCCGACGTGTACAGCCCGATCGGACTGCGGCGAATCGTGCTGTCCGCCATATACAGCTCCGGATAGGCGCCGCCTCCGTCGTCATGGACGAAGATCGCCTCGTCGTATTCGCCCCGGTCGTTGTCGAACCGCATGCCGTTCAGCAACACCTGGACGACGGAAACACCGGACAACACCCGCAGCGACGCGTCGTCGAACATGCCGCCGGACATCGTCACGAGCGCGCTGTTTTCGATCAGCACCGTGTCGTTGAAGTAACTCCCGACGACGTCGACGACCGCCGTGCCGAGGTTGAGCTGTTTCGACTCGACCGCGTGCCGCGCCACGTACAGCGCCTGCATGTTGGAGCCGAACGCCCCGCCGACGACGGTCGCGACGACGGCGCCGTTCAGCCAGAGACCGTTGCGCGCGCGCACGACGTACGTGTGGTACAACTCCAGCGCCGCGCCTTCCATCGCCACGATGCCGCGCCAGTACACGCCGCCCGACGGCAGGCCCGAGCGAAACTCGACGCGGCCGCTTTGCGGGTCGGCGTCTTCCTCGCCGCTGACCAGCGTTCCGTACACCCGCAGCGTGTCGCCGCTGCGGTCGTCGATGTACGAGATGATCTCGGTCCCGGGCTCCACCTGCAAGATCCCGCTTTTTTCCACGACGATCGGACTGTATAGATGCACCCGGCCGCTCAGCGTGTACGGCTTGCGGACGTGAAAGTCGACGTATTCGCCGACAATCATGTCGGGAATGCCGGGGTTTAACCGCGGATCGGCGACTTCCGTGTCGTCCGTATAGCCGTCCTCGTCGGTGTCGCGGTAAAGCGGGCTGAGATAGGCGTAGTAACCGTCGCCGAGGTAGTTCGGCGGCGTACCCGCGATGCGGACGACGTCGCGCGCCGCCGTCGCCGACGGTGCCGCGGGCACTGGCAACTCTTCCGGCTCCATCGGCGGCACGTACCGAATCTCGAACCCGTCGGGCAGCGTATCGTGATCGGTATCCCGCAACAGCGGGTCCGTGCCGTATGTCCGCACCTCCTCCCCATCGGTCAGACCGTCGTCGTCCGTATCGACCTTGGTCGGATCGCTGGACATCGGGTAATAGCGGTAGACGATCCCGAACAGCGCGATCTCGATCGGCCCGCCGACTTCTTCGCCGTCCGACAATCCGTCGCCGTCGGTGTCCGGGTTGCCCGGATCGGTCCGCACGAGCCGGTCGTACCAGAGCCCGACGCGCATGCCTTGCTCCTCGACGCTGTCCGGCAGCCCGTCGCCGTCGGTATCCGGCGCCTGCGTCACCGCTTCCCGGATCCGGTCGTAGACGAGCAGCAGATCGTCGGCGTCGGAAGCGTGGAAATACCGGCCGCCCGTCCGCTCGGCGATGTCCGCAAGCAGCGCCTGGTTCACGCTGTCGCCCAGCCCGACGGTGTAGATGACGATGCCGTTTGCAGCCGCCTGTTCGGTGTAGCGGGGATCGTAAGCCCCCTCGCCGTCGGTCAGCACAATTTCGACCCGCGCCCGATCGTCCGAGCCGCGGCGGATCAGCTCGTTGTTCGCCGCCGCGACGCCGGCGCCGATGTTGGTGCCGCCCACGTCGTCGATCCGGTCGATCGCCGCTTTCGCCGCCTCCAGATCGCCGGTCAGCGGCTGCACCACCCGCGCCGTTTCGTCGAAATCGACGACGCCCGCCCGGTCGCCGACGACGACGCCGACGCGGCTGCCCGGGATCAACCCGTCGATGAACCGTTTCGCCGCTTCCTTGCGCAGGCCCTTCGGATCGTTCCACGCCATGCTGCCCGACGAATCGATCACGAACACGACGTCGAGAAACCGAAGCACCGTCTGGCTTTCCCGGTCGCCCGCGTAAAACGGCACCTGCCAGATCGCGCTCAGGTCCGGCAGGAAAAACAGCGCGTACAGCGAAAAATGGTCGGTCTCCCCCCACACGTACCCGCCGCCGGCGTCGACGCCCTGGCGCTCCACCGGCACGAACGTCAGCCGTTCTTTGTCGAAATACATCATCCGCACCTGTTCGATCGGCCGGTCGCCCAGCCGTCCGCGGTCGATCGGCATACGAATCCGCGCCCGCTCGAACGGCCGCGTGCTTTCCAGCGCATAGACGCCGGAGACCGCATACGTGTCGTCGAACACGGTCGCCGCGCCGACTTCGCGGATGAACAGATCCCGCGCGATGTCGCCGACGGCGGTGATCTCGACCTCGATCCCCGCCGGCCCAACGATCGTCTGCGTATACGTCTCCTCGCCGTCCGGCACGCCGTCGCCGTCGCTGTCGGCCTGTCCGGGACGCGTGCCGAGCCGCCGCTCGCCGGCGTCCGTCAGCCCGTCGCCGTCGGCGTCGCGCGCCATCGGGTCCGATCCGAACGCCTGCTCCTCCGCGTTCGTCAGTCCGTCGCGGTCGACGTCCTCGGCGCCGTCCGGCACGCCGTCTCGATCCGTGTCCCGCACCAGCGGACTGACCGACTCGCGCAGCATCGCGCGCTCCCAGCCGTTGGCCAGCCCGTCGCCGTCGGCGTCGCCCTGCGGATCGGCCTCCACCCGCGCCAGCGCTTCGCGCTCCTCGACCAGCTGCCGGCGGAGCACCGCCAGAAACTCCTTCGCCTGAAGGCACAGCCGAAACGCCCCGACCGGATCGTCCAGCCGCTTGCCGATCGACTCCTGCAGCGCGATCTCCGCCTGCGCATACCACGCGCTGTTGTGCGGCTGCGTATAGTCGGTAAACGGCAGGTCGGCCGCCGCCGCGGACAGTTCGTCCCAACACGACTCGAGCGCGGCGCGCCCGTTCAGCAGGGCGAAGTCGTCCTCTCGGCTGGTCAGCTCGAACGTGCTGCCGTTTAGAACAATCTCCCGCGCGAAAATCCGACCGGTCAGCGTCACGTTCGCCGCCTGAATGCGCACCGCTCCGTTCGGCGCGTACAACATCCCGTCGAACACGACGCGGCTGCCGCGAATCGCGATATCGCCGCGTTCGGCGTAAACGACGAGCCGGCCGTTGTCCGCCGTCTCCAGCCGCGACACGTTGAACGCGACGGAACCGGAGGCGACGATCAGGCCGCGGCCGCGAAACGAAGAGCCGTTGAACGCCAGATCGCCGCCGACAACGAGCGGGCGGTTAACGGCAAGCGTCGCCCCGCTCAACGACCGGCTCCGGTCGAACGTCACGACCTGCGGATCCGCCAGGGCGAGGCCGCGGAGAACGGCGCCGTAATCGGGCATCTTGACGGCCGGCGCCCGGTCGTCGATCAGCCACGCTTCGCTTTTGTCGGCAGAAATGTCGAGACCGGAAGCGGCGGCCAGCGGCCCCTCCACGAGCAGCTCCGAGCCGCGGAAGACGAACCGGTGATTGGTGATGGCGCCGCCGGTGATCTTCGCCTTAGCCGCTTGAATGGACAGCGGCCGGCGGTCGTCCGAGGCAAGCAGGGTATAGTCTTGCGAAGAAACGGCGAAAGCTTCCGGCCCGACGGTAGGCCCCAGCGGATCGCCGACGTCCTCCCCGCTTTCGCCGTCGGCCAAGGCGGGAAGCGGGACCGAAACCGAAACCAGCGCCACCACCAGAAAGAGAGAAAGCGCTTTTTTCAGAGAAAAAGACACAACGAAACTCCTCCTCCTGCTTCCCCACATCGAAAGCAGAAACCGTCGGGTGCGAACGCGTAGGCGAAAAAGGATGCGATAAAGATGAAGTTAAGGATGCGGCCGTAACGGAAGACGGTTAGTGGGGAAAAATCACCATGTTTAGAATAACACAAAATTCTGGGAGGTTGTCAAGAGGTTAATTTGCTGCCGCCCTAGATCTGAGCAAAATCCCCTCTCCCCTTTCGCCGTCGAAGTGATATAATAAATCCATATTCCGCTATGACCCGAAGAAAGTGAGGAAGCGCCGACATGTCCGCATCCGGCGACGACCGACACATCACGATTTTCGACACGACGTTGCGCGACGGCACGCAAGGCGAAGGCATCAGCCTGTCCGTCGAGGATAAACTGAAAATTGCCCGCAAACTCGACCAGCTCGGCGTTCATTATATCGAAGGCGGATGGCCCGGCAGCAATAGCAAAGACGTTGAATTTTTCCGCCGCGCCCGCCAGCTTTCGCTCGTCCACGCGAAAATCACCGCCTTCGGCAGCACGCGCCGTAAGGATACGACGGCCGAGCACGACGCGAATTTGAATCACATCATCGAAGCGGGCGTTCCGACCGCGACGATTTTTGGGAAATCGTGGGATTTTCACGTCGAAGTCGCCCTGCAGACGTCGCTCGCCGAAAATTTGGCGATGATCGAAGATTCCGTCCGCTATCTGAAACGCCACGGGCTCGAGGTTATTTACGACGCCGAGCACTTTTTCGACGGCTACAAACACAATCGGGAATACGCGCTCGCCACCGTGCGCGCGGCCGAAGCGGCAGGGGCGGACTGGATCGTCCTGTGCGACACGAACGGCGGCTCTCTGCCGGAAGAAATCGCCGACATCGTCCGCGACGTCTGCGCACAGCTTTCCGCTCCCGTCGGCATTCACGCGCACAACGACTGCGAACTCGGCGTCGCCAACACGCTGGCAGCCGTCCGGGCGGGCGCCCGGCAAGTGCAGGGCACCATCAACGGCTTCGGCGAGCGGTGCGGCAACGCCAATCTCTGCTCCATCATCCCGAACCTGCAGCTGAAGCTCGGCTATCGGTGCCTGTCCGACGAACAGCTGAAAATGTTGACCGGCGTCGCGCGCTACGTCAGCGAAATCGCCAACGTTCATATGCCGGTCAACCAGCCGTACGTCGGCCAAGCGGCGTTCGCGCACAAGGGCGGCGTTCACGTGTCCGCGATCCTGAAACATCCGAAAACGTACGAACACGTCGAACCGGAAAGCGTCGGCAACAAGCGGCGCGTGCTCGTTTCCGAACTGTCCGGACAAAGCAACATTTTGATGAAAGCGCAGGAATTCGGAGTCGACTTAAACCGCAACCATCCGAAAACGCGTGAAATCATCGACCGCATCAAGGAACTGGAGCACCAGGGCTACCAGTTCGAAGGCGCCGACGCTTCGCTCGAACTGTTGTTGCGCGAAGCCGCCGGCGGCCTGGAAGAACTGTTCCGCGTCGAATCGTTTAAAATTTTGGTCGAAAAAATCGGCGACCTCGCGGTCGTCGCCGAGGCGATCGTCAAAGTGCGCGTAGGCGACGAAGTCGTCTACACCGCCGCAGAAGGCAACGGGCCGGTCAACGCGCTCGACAACGCGCTGCGCGACGCGTTGTTGCGCTATTTTCCGGAACTGCGCGCCATGCACCTGTCCGACTATAAGGTGCGCGTCCTCGATGAAAAAGAAGCGACGGCCGCGAAAGTGCGCGTGCTGATCGAATCGACGAGTCCGGAGGGGTCGTGGAGCACCGTCGGCGTCTCAACCAACATCATCGAGGCGAGCTGGCAGGCGCTCGTCGACAGCTTCCGCTACGCGCTGCTCGACAAAAACCGGTCTGCACAAGCCGTCGCCGCAGCTGAACCGAATCGCTAACGCTCAGCGCTGACCGCCGCGAAGCCGGCCGGCGATTCGCTTTTCCAGCTCGTCGCGACGGACGAAATAAAAGCGGTCGCGGACTGTGCCGTCGCGATCGAGGAGGAAGCTCGTCGGAAACGCACTGACTCGATAGGCGTCTGCGGCGACTGCTTCGGTATCCAGCAGGACCGGAAACCGAATCCCGTAACGGTCGACGAAACGGCGCACGTCGTCGAGCCGATCCGTCTGCGTGACGTTGACGCCGTAAAGATCGATACGGTCGCCGTATTTTTCGTAAACCGCCTGAAAATCCGGCGCTTCAAGTAGGCAAGGTCCGCACCAGGAAACCCAGAAATTGATGAGAAGCGGCTTTTCCCGCTTGCCGCCGAGCGTGTAGGTTTTTCCGTCAAGCCCGGCCAGCGACACGACCGGCGCCGGCCGGCCGACGCGGTAGGCCGTTCTTACGGGCGCCGTCGAATCCTGACGATGCAACGCCGGTCGTGCCGCCCCTTGCGGCCGCGACACGGCGGCCAGCGCCGGAACCAGACACAAGGCCAAAAAGAAAACGAGTACGACCGACACGAACCGTTTCATGGCCCACCTCATGCGCGTTTTCACATAATATGCCCCGCTTTCGTCCAAAATACGACGGGTGAACCGCCTTGACATCCGAAACGCGAATCGGCGAGCTCGCCGCCTTCGCCTCCGTGCCGGTCGTGCTCGTGCTCGGCAATTCGATGCTGGTGCCCGTGCTGCCGGACATCGAACGCCACCTCGGCGTCACGCGCTTTCAGGCGAGCCTCGTCATCACGCTGTTTTCCCTGGCGGCCGGCCTGTCCATTCCGGTCGTCGGGTATTTATCCGACCGATTTTCAAGAAAAAAGGTTTTGCTGGCTGCGCTTGGCCTGTACGGCGTTTCGGGCGTCGTCGCCGGGTTCGGCGCGCTTTGGGGATCGTATCCGGTGCTGATCGCCGCCCGAGCGTTGCAGGGCATCGGTGCGGCGGGAACGGCGCCGGTCGCCATGGCGATGATCGGCGACCGATATGAGGGAGCCGCGGAGAGCAAAGCGCTCGGTCTCGTGGAAGCGGCCAACGGAACGGGCAAGGTACTCAGCCCGATTCTCGGCTCGCTGTTTGCGCTGATCGTCTGGCATGCCGTCTTTTTTGCATTTCCGGCCTTTTGCGCGATCGCCGTGGGGCTCGTCTGGCTTCAGATCAAAGATAAGCAGGCGCCGACTCCCCCGCCGCCGCTCGGCCGTTACGTCGCAGACATCCGCCGCGTTTTCCGGGAAAAAGGCCGGTGGCTGACCGCCGCGTTTTTCGCCGGCGCGCTCGGATTGTTCGTGTTGTTCGGCGTCCTCTTTTATTTATCCGACGTTCTGGAAAAACCGCCGCACAACATCGATGGCGTCCGAAAAGGGCTGGTACTGGCCGTTCCGCTGCTCGGTTCGGTGACGGCTTCCTATTTGACCGGCGCCCATATCCGCAAAAACGGAAAACGGATGCGCATGCTGATGCTTACGGGTTTGGCGCTGTCGAGCGCCGCTCTGGCGACCGCCGTCGCCCTATACGCGCGGCTTTATCCGCTCATCGCGCTACTTTCGCTTTGCGGCGTCGGCATCGGCATGCTGTTGCCGTGCCTGAACACCCTCATCACCGGAGCCGTCGGCCGGGACGAACGCGGCTTGATCACGTCGATCTACAACGGCCTGCGCTTTCTCGGCGTGGCGCTGGGACCGCTGCTGTTCGAACGGATGATGGCCGTTTCTCACCGGACCGTCTTCGTCGCGACAGCGCTATTGTCGGCCGCGGCGCTTGCCCTGGTCTTCTTCCGAATCAGACCCGACAGACAGGTGGAATAAGCGGGGATGAACACCTTGCAGCTTTGGCTTGCAAAACCGATCGCGCGCGACATGCTCTCCCACGCGGCGGATTCGTATCCCGCCGAAAGCTGCGGAGTGCTGCTCGCTTCCAGCGCCGAGGGTGCGAACGAAGACGGCGTCGTCCGGCCGTCCCGCTACGTCCGCCTGCGCAACGTCGCCTGCGAGACACACCGCGCTTTCGTCGCCGATCCCCGCGAATGGGTGGAACTCGTCGCCGGACTCGCCGCCAGACAGGAAAGGCTTGTCGCCGTCGTCCATTCCCACCCGAACGCATCGGCCGAACTTTCCGAAACCGACGCGGCGACGATGTGGCGAACCGTTCCGTTTCACGTCGTCGTCTCCGTTCGTTCCGACGGCATTCCCGCCGCATGGCGGGCATGGCGGTGGGACGATCAGCTCGGAGCGTTTCGGGAAGTCTGCGTCGCCATCACCGGCGAAAGCGGTTGGACGAAATCTGCTCAGGCGAGACTGCGGCCGAGCTGAAGGTAGAGATCGCCCAGCGTCGGCACGCCGCGCCGGAACGCTTCCCGTACGAGCTTGATCCACAAGTGGGCCGTCATCACGGCGTCCTCGAGCGCATGGTGCCTCCTCGTAATCTCGATGCCGAAATCCGCAAGCAACGTGTCGAGATCGTACCGCCCGCGGTCGGGAAACAGCCATTTGGCCAGCATGATGCAGTCGAGCAACCGGTGCGCCAGGTTGATTTTCGACGTCCGCCAGAGCGCCGAATTCAAAAACCGCTTGTCGTGACCGCTGCCGTGGGCGACGAGAACGCGATGGCGCACAAACCGCAAAAAATCGTGGAGGGCGTCGAGCAATTCGGGCGCGGCACGGACCATTTCATCCGTAATACCGGTCAGTTGCTGAATATTTTCCGGAACGTCGCGCCTCGGGTTGACCAGCGTGTAAAACTTCTCGTCGCCGATCCGCTCGCCGTGTACCAGCACCGCGCCGATCGAGATGATTTCGTCGCCGGCATGCGGGAAAAATCCGGTCGTCTCTAGATCGAACACGACGACTTCAAGTTCGTCGAGCCTGCGGTCGAACCAGTCGTTGCGCCGTGATTCCCTCATGACGGAGCGGATAAACGCCATCTGCTGGGCCGTCCGCGCGTCGAATACGGAAGCAAGCGCCGGAGCCCATCCGCCCTGTCGGTACAAATGCCAGATCCGCTCGAAACCGCGCGGCTCCTTCATCGCTTCCATCTCCTTCCGACGGCGCTACTTGCGATGTTTCCCCGAGCGTGCGAGCACGGCCGAGATATGCCGGCGAACGAACTGCTGGATGGCCTTTCCCGTCAGCAGACATTCCTTCAACTCGCGACGCCGCTGGCGCGTCAGCTGGATGTCCCGCAATTTCCCCCGCGTCGTGTACAAGCCGTCTTGCAGTTGAAACGGCGCTTCCGCGCGAAATAAAAGCGCGCTTAAAAACGCGTCGCGCCAGCGGCTTTCCTGTGCGGGTGACAAGACGCCGATCCGTGTAAGCCCAGCGATTCGTTCGAGGGTAGATGTTCCGGCGACGCCGTGAGCGAGCGCAAGCAGACGGACGCCGTTGACGATCGGAAGATAAGCGCCGTACTTGACGTCGAATCCGCCCGCGTCCTCGCCGTAGCGCTCGGTGACGAGCCGACCGAACCAGTTCAGCGCGACTTTATGGTGAAGCGTATTTTTCAGCATTCTACCCAACATGTCCGGACGTTCGCGTATCTTTTGCCGCATATCTTCCGCCAGGGCGCGCACCAACGAGGCGTCGCCGTAGACGGCGCGCGCGTCCGCGACGATAAGCGTATAACGGACGTTTTCCCACGTCGGATCGCCGAACCACTCGTTCAATCGCCTTTTCCAGTCGGATAACGGCTTACGCCAACGGGGGTTTGAACAAAGGACGTTCCCCTGACATGGAGGGTAACCGAGAATTCCAAGACCGTGTAAAATACTTCCCACAAGCAGATGAAAATAATCTTCCGTCTCCTTCGGATCACCGCCGTCCGCGTACAGCAGTCCGTTGTCTTGGTCACTCCACGGCGTCTGCTCCGAACGACCGCCGCTGCCGAACAGCACGAACGCATACCGGACAGGCGGCGGGCCGAGCCCTTTCTCTGCCAGCATCCGTTCCGATAAAAACACCGTCCGGCCGATCAACAGATCATGCAAATGATTGACGACTTCGTTCCAACCGGCGATGTCGGCGGCTGCCCGCGGATCGCCGAGCAACGCCGTCGCCTCGTCGCGACAGGCGCGCAGTTCCTCGAACCGTTCCGCCTTGCCGATTCGTTTCCACATATCGTTCCACATGTCATTCCGTCTTACATCGTCGGTCACCCGGACGCACCTCCGGAGGCATGGCGAACCGTCTCCGAAACATGCGGGGCGGCTTGCCCCAGCCGCCCCGCCGCGTCGCCGATCAGGCCATCACTTTCGATTCGGAACCGATCTGTTTCATCTGTTCCGGATAGCCGTAACTGCCGTGCTCGCTCAGGTCGAGCCCGATGATTTCCTCTTCCTCCGTCACGCGCAGTCCCATCGTCGCCTTCATGATGCCGAGAATCAAGAACGACACGACGAACACGAACGCGAAACTGACGGCGACGCCCATCGCCTGCACGCCCAACTGGTGCAGGCCGTAACCGTAGAACAGTCCCGGCTTGCCGACGCCGACGATCTCGACCAGACGCGGCGACGCGAAAAAGCCCGTCGACAGCGAACCCCACATGCCGGCGATGCCGTGCACGGAGAAAGCGTAGACCGGATCGTCGAGCCCGGCGCGTTCCAGCCATTGCGCGGAGAAAAACGTCAACACCCCGGCGATCGCCCCGATGACGACCGCAGCCCACGTCTCGACGAACGCGCAGGAAGCGGTGATCGCGACGAGCGCGGCGAGCACGCCGTTCAGCATGCTCGGAATGTCCGCCTTGCCGAAATAGATCCACGACACGATGAGCGCCGCCACGCCTCCCGCCGCGGCCGCCATGTTCGTGTTGAGCGCGATGAAACCGAAGAAACCGTCGTTGACCGCCGTCAACGTGCTGCCCGGATTGAAGCCGAACCAGCCGATCCAGAGCAAAATGACGCCAAGCACGGACAACACCTGGTTATGTCCGGGAATCAGGTTCGGCTTGCCGTCTTTGTTGAATTTGCCGAGCCGCGGCCCGAGCAGAATCGTCGCCGCGAGCGCCGCCGTCCCGCCGGTCAGGTGTACGACCGTGGAACCCGCGAAATCTTGCTTGCCGTGTGCGGCCAGCCATCCGCCGCCCCAAATCCAGTGCGCGACGAACGGATATATCGCGACCGTGAACAAGGCGCCGAATACAAAATACACCGGCAGCTTGGCGCGTTCCGCGAACCCGCCCCAAGCGATCGCCAACGACACGCCGGCAAAGGCGAGCTGGAACAAAAACTTGATGCTGAGCGGCACGTCGGAAAACGCCAGCGATTCGAACGCGTCCGACTCTTTGCCGTCAAAGAAGAAACCGCTGGTACCGATGATCGGATTGCCGTTGCCGAACGCCAAGCCGAAGCCGAACGCCCAGAAGAAGATCGAACAAATGCCGAACGTCAAAATCGTCTTGCCGGCGACGTGCCCGGCGTTCTTCATGCGCGTCGACCCGGACTCCAGCAGGGCGAACCCCGCTTGCATCAGAATGACGAAAACCGCGGCCACGAGCGCCCAAAGCGCGTCGACGGCCAGCTTGAGCTGCTGCGCGGTCGGTCCTTCTTCCGCCGCCGACGCCAAGGCAGGTATGGCCAGCAGAAACAGCAAACCTAACACCAGAGCTTTCCTCCACACGACGACCCACTCCCGTTTTGTTATTTTTCATGACACAACTTGATAGTCTTAATGCCATTATAGCGGTTAGCCGCCGGTTTGACAACACCGTTTTTCGCATCGATTTTGCATCGCGATGCTCTTGATTTTTTCAGCGAAATCGACTACGATGAATTCCAAGAACGGAAGCACCGTTCGGTTGCGGTAGCCGTTTGGAGACGGCCGCCGCACCGGGCGGTGTTTTTTGTTTCGCCGAGAGGGCGAAAAGCCGCAGGCAGCCCACACATGTTCGGCGTTCGTGCCGCCCGTCTTTCCGCGTGCCGGTTGCGGCTGCGGCTGTGGTATAATAAATTCTGAACCCACGAGGTGGCGTCATGTCCAGACAGGACACCCGAACCCCCCGGTCCCGCCACGACCGCGGGTACAAGTTTCTGTTCGCCAGTAAGAAAATTTTCCTCGACCTGCTGCGCTGTTTCGTCCGCTGCGGCTGGGTCGACCGCATCGACAGCGAAGACGCCCTCGAACCGGTCAACAAATCCTACGTCCTGCCTGACTTCAGCGGCAAGGAAGCCGACGTCGTCTACAAGGTGCGCCTGAAAGGGCGGACGGTGTTTTTCCTGCTGCTCGAACTTCAGTCGGACGTCGACTTTCTGATGCCGCTGCGGCTGCTGCTTTATGAGGCGGAGATTTTGCAGGACTGGCTGAAGGGCGTACCGAAGCGGATGCGGCGGCGCAAGGGGTTGCGGGTGCCGGCGGTGGTGCCGCTGGTGTTGTACAACGGCAAGCAGCCCTGGACGGCGGCGCGGCGGTATCGGGAGGTCGTGGAGGGAGCGCAGGATTTCGGTGTGTTGATCGACGTGAACCGGTACGGGGAGGAGGAGCTGCTCAGGCTGGCGAACGCGATCGGGGCGGCGTTTTACCTGGACCGGCCGGTGGAAGACACAGCGGAGCTGGTGGAGCGGCTGCGGAAGGTGCTGGAGCTGCTCAAGCGGATGAGCGTGGAGGAGCAGGCGCGTTTGGTACAGTGGATCCGGTACGTGGTGGTGGAACGGTTGGGAAAGCCGGAGCGGGAAGCGGTGGCGGCGGCGATCGAGGCGGCGAAGGAAGGGGAGGTAGGGGCGATGATTACGAACATCGAGCGGAGCATCGAGCGGATCAAGAGGCGGCTAAGGGCGGAAGGTGTTGCGGAAGGAATGGCGAAAGGGATGGCGAAAGGCCGAGTAGAGGAGAAGCGTGCGTTGGCGAAGAAGCTGTTGTCGCGCGGGATGGCGGTGGAAGAGGTGGCGGAGCTGACGGAGCTGTCGGTCGACGAGGTGCGGCGATTGATGACGGATTCCGGAAAGATGTCGTAAAAGGCCGCCTTGTCCCGGTTCGAAACCGAACGACGGCGGCCGTCGTCACTGTCTATTTCGACCGTTCCTCGACCCACGCCCTCGCTTCCCGGCACCATGCCTCGGCGGCGTCGAGCTGTTCCGCCACGCGCTCCGGCGCCGTACCGCCGTACGTCCGCCGCGCTGCCACAACGCGTTCCGGTTCGATCACCGCGCGGACGTCGTCTCCGAACAGCGCCGAAAATCGGCGGTATTCTTCCGGCGTCAGATCGTACAGACCCTTGCCCTCGCGAATGCAGTGCAGCACGATCTTGCCGACCGTCTCGTGCGCTTGCCGGAACGGCATCCCTTTGGCCGCAAGATAGTCGGCCAAATCGGTCGCCGTCGAAAAATCATTCCGCACCGCCGTCCGCATGCGCTCGGCGTCGACTTTCATCGTCTCGACCATCGGCGCCAGGAGCCGCAGCGACGCTTCCAGCGTGCGCACCGTGTCGAACAGGCCTTCTTTATCTTCTTGCAAATCCTTGTTGTAAGCCAGCGGCAAACCTTTCAGCACGGTCAGCATCCCGACGAGATGCCCGTAGACGCGGCCGGTTTTGCCGCGGATCAGCTCCGCGACGTCGGGATTTTTCTTTTGCGGCATGATGCTCGATCCCGTGCAGAACGCGTCGTCGAGCTCGATAAAGCCGAACTCCGCGCTCGACCACAGGATCAGCTCCTCGCACAGCCGCGACAGATGCATCATGATGATCGCCGCGTGCGCCAGGAATTCCACAACGAAATCGCGGTCGCTCACCGCATCGAGGCTGTTGTCGTACACGCGGCCGAACCCGAGCAGCTGCGCCGTATAAAAGCGGTCGATCGGGAACGTCGTGCCGGCCAATGCGCCCGCGCCAAGCGGCAACGTGTCGATGCGCTTGTAGCTGTCCTGCAGCCGCTCGACATCACGGCGGAACATGGCGACGTAGGCGAGCAGATGGTGAGCGAACAGCACCGGCTGTGCGCGCTGCAGGTGCGTATAGCCGGGAAACACGACGTCGGCGTGCCGGCGCGCCGTCCGGATCAGCGCTTCTTGAGCGTCGACGAGCAGCTCGACGATGCCAACGACGCGCCTGCGCAAATACAAATGCAGATCGGTCGCCACCTGATCGTTGCGGCTGCGCGCCGTATGCAACTTGCCTCCGGTCGGACCGATGTCCTCGATCAGCATTTTTTCGACGTTCATGTGAATGTCTTCATCCTCCACGGCAAATTCCGCCTCGCCGCGGCGGATGCGCTGCAGGACGCGGTGCAGCCCCTCGGTAATTCTCTCGACGTCCTCCGGCGGCAAAACGCCGCATTTGCCCAACATCGCGACGTGCGCCAGGCTTCCCTGGATGTCTTCTTCGGCCAACTCTTTATCGAATCCGATCGATGCCGTAAATTCTTCTGCCAACTGATCGGTCTTTTTCGTAAACCGACCGCCCCACAGTTTGCTCACGTCGTGCCCTCCGTTTCCCCTTTGCCGCCGGACACCGCCGTCGGTGCCGCCCGGCGTGCTTCCGTCTGCGCCTGCACGGTCTGCGCCGTTTCTGTCGCCTGGGCCGCAAGTTCCGCCGCACGGGCCGCCGCCTTCGCCGCCGTCTTCAGCCGCAGGGCGTGCAGTCGGATGAACCCCGTCGCGTCGGATTGATTGTAGCTGTGCGTCGGATCGGCTTCCATCGTCGCCATATGCGGGTCGTACAGGCTGACCGGGCTCCGGACGCCGGCTGCCATGACGTTGCCCTTGTACAGTTTCAGGCGCACCGTCCCCGTCACGTTGCGCTGGCTTTCCGTCACGAGCGCCTGCAGTGCCAGCCGCTCCGGCGAAAACCAGAACCCGTTGTACACGAGCGCGCTGTACTTCGGAATGAGCGAATCGCGCAAGTGCATCACTTCGCGGTCCATCGTCAACGACTCGATTTTCCGGTGGGCGACGAACAGAATCGTACCGCCCGGCGTTTCGTACACGCCACGGCTTTTGATGCCAACGAACCGGTTTTCGACGATATCCGCCCGGCCGATACCGTGGCGGCCGCCCAACTCGTTCAGCCGCTCCATGACGCCGAGCGGCGACAGCCGTTCGCCGTTGACCGCGACGCAGATGCCGCGCTCGAACTCCAGCTCGACGTATTCCGGCTCGTCCGGCGCGTCCTCCGGCGAGACGGTCAGCACGTACATGTCGCGCATATCCGGAGCGGTCGCGTCCACCCACGGATCTTCCAGCACACCGCTTTCAAAACTGATATGCAGCAAATTGCGATCCGTCGAATACGGCTTTTCCGCCGTCGCGCGCACGGGAATGCCGTGCTTTTCCGCGTAGGCGATCATCTCCGCCCGCCCGGGGAACCGCTCGCGGAACGCCTCGATCCGCCACGGCGCGATCACTTCCAATTCCGGTGCGAGCGCGGCCGCCGCCAATTCGAACCGCACCTGGTCGTTGCCTTTGCCGGTGGCGCCGTGAGCGATCGCCGTCGCCCCTTCCGCCCGCGCGATCTCGACCATCCGTTTGGCGATGAGCGGCCGCGCGATGCTCGTGCCGAGCAAGTATTGCCCCTCGTACAACGCACCGGCCTGAAACATCGGGAAAATGAAATCGCGGGCGAACTCTTCCCGCAAATCCTCCACATACACCTTGGACGCCCCGGTCCGGAGCGCTTTCTCCTCGATGCCGTCCAGTTCTTCTTTCTGGCCGATGTCTGCGGTAAATGCGATGATGTCGGCGTCGTACGTCTCTTTCAGCCACGCCAGAATGACCGACGTATCCAACCCGCCGGAATACGCCAGCACGATTTTTTTTCTCGCCATCGGTGCCGATTTCTCCTTTCCGTCGATGTGAGCCGGTACCGCGCGGCGCGCCGTTCTCCGGCGCCGGCCGGTCCGGTCGCGCCGAAGCCTCGCCGAGACGTTGGAAAACGCGCCCGAGCCCCGTCCGCGTCAGCCCATCAGCGCCGTCAAAATCGCTTTTTGCGCGTGCAGTCGGTTTTCGGCCTGATCGAACACGATCGAATGATCCCCGTCTATGACGTCGTCGGTCACTTCCTCGCCGCGATGCGCCGGCAGACAGTGCATGAACCGGAAATCCGGTTTCGCGTACCGCACGAGCTGCTCGTTCACTTGGTACGGCCGGAACACTTTGCGGCGTTGCTCCGCTTCTTCCTCCTGCCCCATACTCGTCCAGACGTCCGTATAGACGAAATCCGCGCCCGATACCGCCTCGCGGGGATCGCGCACGATCTCGATCCGCGCGCCGGTCTGTTCCGCGACTTCCCGGGCCAGCTCCGTAAACGACCTGTCGGGCTCATAGCCTTCCGGACAGGCCAGCGCGAAATGAAGGCCGAACTTCGCCGCGCCGATCATGAGCGAGTGCGCGACGTTGTTGCCGTCGCCGACGTACGCGAGCTTCACCCCTTCGAACCGGCCCTTGATTTCCCATATCGTGAGATAATCAGCCATTTCCTGGCATGGATGGCAAAAATCACTCAGACCGTTGATGACCGGAACGGTCGCCCCGCGCGCCAGTTCGATGACATTGCGGTGCGCGTACGTCCGGATCATCAGGCCGTCCAGGTAGCGCGACATCGTCTGGGCGGTATCCCACACCGTCTCGCCGCGCCCCATCTGGATGTCGTTTCGGCTTAAGAAAAGCGCGTACCCGCCGAGCTGATACATGCCGACCTCGAACGAAACGCGGGTGCGCGTCGACGATTTTTCGAAAATGAGGCCGAGCGTCTTGCCTTTCAACGGCTGGAACGTCTCGCCCGCCTTCTGCTTCCGCTTCAGTTCCACCGCCAGCCGCAGCAAATACCGCAGCTCCTCCGGACGGTAGTCCGCCAGCGTCAGAAAATCGCGTCCCTTCAGCTCGGCCGCGATCCGCTCGTCGTCTTCCCGGAGCCGTTCCTCTGCCATCGCCCTCTCCTCCTTCGCCGGCGCCTCCGCGCCGATTCTTCCGTCAACCGCCCTCATCCGGCCGCCTGCCGCACCGAATCGGCCGCATCCCGCACGGCCGCATGTCGGTCGAGCACGCGGGCGACGACCGCCACCGCCCGGTCGATCTCATCCTTCGTCACGCGCAAATTCGGCAACATCCGAATCACGTTCGGCCCGGCCTGAATGAGCAGCACGCCTTCGCGATGGATGTCCGAAATGATGTCCGCTACCGGCACCGCACACTCGACGCCGACGAGCAAGCCCAGCCCCCGGACGTCGGTCACCAGCGGGTTGCCGGCGAGTTTCGCGCGCAGCTCGGCCAGCAGATACGCGCCCATGTTCGCCGCGCGCTCCGCCAGTTTTTCGCGCAAAATCGTCTCGACGACCGCCGTCGCCGCCGCCGTCGCGATCGGCGTGCCGCCGAACGTCGACCCGTGCGAGCCCGGCCCGAACGCGTCGCGCAGCTTCGCCTTGCCGAGCATCGCGCCGATCGGGAAACCGCCTCCCAGCCCTTTCGCCAGCGTGACGATGTCCGGCTCGATGCCGTAATGTTCGTAGGCGAACAGCTTGCCGGTTCGACCGAGCCCGGTCTGCACCTCGTCGACGATCAGCAGCAGGTCGTACCGTTCGCACACCCGGACGACTTCCCGTACAAAATCCGGTTCCGCCGGTCGGACCCCGCCCTCGCCCTGCACGAGCTCCAGCATGATCGCGCCCGTGCGCTCGCCGACGTACGACTCCAGCGCCTCCGCATCGTTATAGGGCGCATGCACGAACCCCTCCGGCAACGGCGCAAAACCGTCCTTCACCTTGTCCTGGCCTGTCGCCGTCAGCGTCGCCAGCGTCCGGCCGTGGAACGACTGGCGGAACGCGACGATCTCCGGCCGCGGCCGGCCGCGCACGACCGCGTGATACCGCCGGGCGAGCTTGATCGCCGCCTCGTTTGCCTCCGCACCGCTGTTGCAGAAAAAGACGGCGTCCAGGCACGAATGTTCGATCAGCAGGCGGGCCAGCTTTTCCTGCTGCGGAATATGGAAAAGGTTGCTGACGTGCCACAGCGTATGCAACTGTTCGATCAGCCGGTCGCGCACTTCCGGCGGACAATGGCCGAGGCTCGTCACCGCGATGCCGCTCATCATATCGAGATATTCGCGGCCGGACTCATCCCACAGCCGGCTGCCCTCCCCGCGGACCGGCGTGATCGGGTACCGGCCGTACGTCGGGAAAAGCGCGCTCGCTTCGCTCATCCGACATTCCTCCCATCTGCGGATCCGCCTCCGGCTCCGCCCTTTCCCGACGCCGCGGAGGTCGGTACGCCCTGCGCGTCGGCCTGCACGCCGGCGGCGATTTCTGCACGGCCGGCACCGGCCGTCCGCACAATCCGCGTGCCGATCGGTTCGCCGGCCGCAGCCGCCGCAAGCGCCCCGGCCGATCGTCCGTCGACGACGACGACCTCGGCGACGCCGCCGCGGAGTCCTTCCAGAGCGGCGCGCACTTTCGGAATCATGCCGCCGGTGATGTCGCCGGACGCGATCATCGCCTCGATCTCCTCTTCCGTCACAATGGGCAGTACACGCCTGTCCGCGCCGCTTCCGCGATAAATCCCCGGCACGTCCGTCGCCATCACCAGGCGTTCCGCACCGAGCCGCGCCGCGATCGCCCCTGCGGCGGCATCGGCGTTGACGTTGTACCTGCGGCCTTCCCGGTCGGCACCGACCGGCGCCACGACCGGGACGAACCCAAGCGCGACGATGCCGCATAAGAGATCGGCGTTGACGGCGACCACCTCGCCGACAAGGCCGACGCGGTCCGCCGCGGCGACCGGCCGTGCTTCCAGCAGCAAGCCGTCCGACCCCGACAGGCCGACCGCCGGTGCGCCCGCCAGCTGCAGCCTGCGCACGAGGTCTTTGTTGATGCTGCCGCACAGCACCATCTCCACGACGTCGAGCGTCGCCTCGTCGGTCTTGCGCAGGCCGTCGACGAATTCCGTCTTCACGCCGAGCCGGTCGAGCAACGACGAAATCATCGGCCCGCCGCCGTGTACGACGATCGGCGTACGCCCTTCAGCGTGCAGCCGGGCCAGCTCCTCGAAAAACGCCGTCGGCATTTCCGCCAGCGCGTTGCCGCCGCATTTGACGACGATCGACCACCGTTTCGGCGAATCCGCCATCGTTTCCACCCGCCTCCGGTTTTTCGTCCGACAAACCAACTTTCGCGTTCCGCGTTCGACGCCGCCGTACTTACACGGCGCTTATTCCAGACGTTTACGTCCGGTACGCGGCGTTGATGCGGACATAATCGTATGTGAGGTCGCAACCCCACGCCGTCGCCCGTCCTTCCCCCATATGCAGGTCGACGACAATGCGCACGAAGTCGCCCAACAGGTACGCCTTCGCCTTCTCTTCGTCGAACGCGACGGGACGCGAACCGACCAACACCGGAATATCGCCGAGCCGTACGTCGACCGCATCCGTGCGGACCGGTTGCCCCGACCGACCGACCGCCGCGATGATGCGCCCCCAGTTGGCATCGGCGCCGAAACAGGCTGACTTGACCAAGTTCGAGCCGGCCACCGTGCGCGCGATCACCCGCGCCGCCCGCGACGACGCTGCACCTTCCACGCATACCTCGATCAGCTTCGTCGCCCCTTCGCCGTCGAGTGCGATCGCCTTCGCCAGCGCCTCGCACACATACCGGAACGCCGCCGCGAACGCCGGCCAGTCGCGATGCTGCTCGTCGAGCGGCCGGTTGCCCGCAAGCCCGCTCGCCATGACCGTCACCATGTCGTTCGTGCTCGTGTCGCCGTCGACGGTGATCATGTTGAACGTCTCGTCGACGGCGCCGGCCAAAAGCCGCGACAGCGCCGACCGGTCGATCGCCGCGTCGGTCGTCAAAAAGCCGAGCATCGTCGCCATGTCGGGATGAATCATGCCGGAACCTTTGGCCGCGCCGGCGATGTACGCCGTCCGGCCGTCGATTTCGACCGCGGCGCACGCCTCCTTTTTCACGAGATCGGTCGTCATGATCGCGCGACAAAACGCGTCGCCGCCGTTTTTGGACGTCGCCTGCGGCAATCGCCCGATTCCCTCGCGCACGCGGTCCATGTCGAGCCGGACGCCGATTACCCCGGTCGACGCCACCGCGACGTGATGGTCGCGGACGCCGAACGCCTGCGCCGCCAGCTCCCGCATGCGCCGCGCGTCGGCAAGCCCTTCTTCCCCCGTACAGGCGTTGGCGTTGCCGCTGTTGACGACGACGACCTGCAGTCTGCCGTCGACGCCGAGGCTTTCCTTCGTCACCGCGATCGGCGCCGCCTGAAACGCATTGCGCGTATATACCGCCGCGGCCGCGGCCGGCACCTCGCACAGAATCGCACCGAGGTCCGGACGACCGTCAGGCTTCAACCCGCAATGAAGCCCGCCCGCCGAAAACCCTTGCGGCGTCGTCACCGAGCCGTTCACTGCCCGAAAAGATGTCGGCCACCGATTTTCCATAATCGTCCGATCCGCTCTCCCCGTCGCAATTTTCGTCGCCTTTTCGATCGTCCTTCGTCCGCCGCCGCCCCGCACGACGCCCGAGCGGCTTTCGTACCGTCGGTCCCGTCTTCGCGCCCGTTCGAAACGGCCCTACGGATACAGCGGCACGAACATCAGGCCTTCCGTCTCGTCCCAGCCCATCATCACGTTCAAATTCTGCACCGCCTGCCCAGCCGCCCCCTTGACCAGGTTATCGATGACCGACACGACCGTCACCCGGCAGGTGCGTGCGTCGACCGATAGCCCGATGTCGCAGAAGTTCGAGCCGAGCACCTCTTTCGTCGCCGGCATCCGCCCCGGCGGCCGGATGCGCACGAACGGGCGGCCCTCGTAGTACTGCCGATAAAGCTCGATCGCCTCTTCGGTCGTCCGCCGCTCCGTCAGACTCGCGTAGACCGTGCACAAAATGCCGCGCGTCATCGGCACCAAATGCGGCGTGAACGTCACCGCGACCGGCCGCCCGACGAGCCGCTCGATCGTCTGCTCGATCTCCGGCGTATGCTGGTGGCGGTTGACTTTGTACGCCGTCACGTTTTCGTTGACTTCGGAAAAATGTACTGCGAGCGAAAGCCCTCGCCCGGCGCCCGAAACGCCGGACTTCGCGTCAATGATGACGGAATCCGGATCAATCCACCCCGCCGCCGCAAGCGGCGCGACCGCCAGCGCCGCGGCCGTCGGGTAACATCCCGGATTCGCGATGAACGTCGCCTCGACGATATCCTGGCCGAACAGCTCCGGCAGCCCGTACACCGCCTTTTCGACATAGACGGGATCGGCCGGTTCGTGCCCGTAATACGCGCGGTACGCCTCCGCCGATTTCAGCCGGAAATCGCCGGACAGGTCGATCACCGCCAGCCCCTCCGCGGCGAACTTCGGCGCCCATTGCGCGCTTACGCCGTGCGGCGTCGCGAGAAACACGACGTCCGCCCGCTCCCGGACGCGCGCGGGGTCGATCGCCTCGAGCGTCGCGTCGGCGACGCCGGCCACGTGCGGATAAGCCTCCGACAGCGCCGCATCCGCCTGACTCGACGACATCACCGACGCCAATCCGACGCGCGGATGTGCGTGCAACAGCCTCACCAGCTCGATGCCGCCGTATCCCGTCGACCCGACGACCGCCGCGCGCACGAATTCCGCCCGCATGACAAGCACCCCTTTTTCCGAAAAACCGTCCGCCGTCTCCAACGTACTGAATGATTATACACCGAACGGAATAAACATTCAACATCCTCTCGCCGCCGAAAAAAAGAAAGGACGCCGGCCCCGCCCCCTCTGCAGCGTCGCCGGCGCCGTCGGACCGCACCCTCAGCCCGTCTGACCGGCGGCGTCCGACTTGCGCACCTGCCACCGCAAATAGGCGTCGATGAACAGGTCGATTTCCCCGTCCATCACCGCCTGCACGTTCGACGTCTCGACCTGTGTGCGGTGATCCTTGACCAGGCTGTACGGGTGAAACACGTACGAGCGGATTTGGTTGCCCCAGGCGATCTCCGTCAACTCCCCACGGATTTCTTCCAGCTGGCGGCGCTGCTCCTCGATTTTCAGCTCGTACAGCTTCGACCGCAACATCCGCATCGCGCGCTCGCGGTTCTGGATCTGCGACCGCTCCGACTGGCACGACACGACGATGCCCGTCGGCAAGTGCGTAATGCGGACGGCCGACTCCGTCCGGTTGACGTGTTGGCCGCCGGCGCCGCTGGCGCGGAACGTGTCGATGCGCAAATCTTCCGGACGGATTTCCACTTCGATGTCGTCCTCGATCTCCGGCACGACGTCGCAGGACACGAACGACGTGTGACGCCGCCCCGATGCGTCGAACGGCGAAATGCGCACGAGCCGATGCACGCCTTTTTCCGCCTTCAGGTAGCCGTAGGCGTTATGACCCTTGATCAGCAGCGTCACGCTCTTAATGCCCGCTTCTTCGCCGGGCAAATAATCGAGCACCTCGACCTGAAAATTTTTCTTCTCGGCCCACCGGCGGTACATGCGGAGCAGCATCTCCGCCCAGTCCTGCGACTCGGTGCCGCCCGCGCCGGGGTGCAATTCCAGAATCGCGTTCAACCGGTCATAGGGCTGGTTGAGCAGCAGATCCAGCTCGAACCTCGCCAGCTTGTCGGCAAGTCCGCGCACGCCGGCCTCGAACTCGGCCGCAAGCCCCGGATCGTCTTCTTCCTCCGCCAGTTCGAGCATTACGGCGAGATCTTCGTATTCTTTCTCCAGCTCGGCGAACCGGTCGACGACCGATTTGACCGCATTCAGTTCGGCGATCAGCTTTTGCGCGCGATCCGGATCGTCCCAGAAATCCGGCGCGGCCATTTTCACCTCGAGATCGGCGATCTTTTCCCGTTTGTAATCGAGGTCAAAGAGACCCCCTGAGCTCGGAGATCCTGACGGATGCATCCTTTAGTTGCTGTTTCCATTGTGCGTCGATCACGGCGACGAAAACCCCTCCTTGCAAAACTGCGTATCGGTTCAGACAGTCGTTAAATGGCGGGCGCGACCGCAGCACAGCTTGTACTTCTTGCCGCTGCCGCACGGGCACGGGTCGTTGCGGCCGACCTTGTTCTGCCGGCGCACCGGCGCTTTCGTCGATTCCTCCGCCTTCGGGTCGACCGCCTGGCCCTCGGCGACCGCCTGGCGCTCGACGTTCGACTCGACGCGCGCCTTCATCAGGTAGCGCGCGACTTCTTCCTGGATCGACTCGATCATTTCGTTGAACATCTCGAAGCCTTCGAACTGATATTCGCGCAGCGGGTCGGTACCGCCGTAGGCGCGCAGGTGGATGCCCTGCCGCAGCTGGTCCATCGCGTCGATATGGTCCATCCATTTGCTGTCGACCGCGCGCAGCACGACGACTTTCTCGAATTCGCGCATCAGTTCCGGGCCGATCTGCCGCTCGCGCTCCTCGTAATGCGCCAACACGCGTTCTTCTAGGAACGCGACGATCTCCTCGCGGTCCTTGCCTTCGAGATCTTCCGGCCTGAGCGACCCTTCCGGCAGCAGGTTGGCATGGCAGTAGTCGACGACCTGTTTGAGTTCCCACTCTTCCGGAACCTGGTCTTCCGGACAGTGGGCGTCGACGATGCGACGAATGACCGGTTTGATCATGCCGATCGCGATGTCGCGGATGTTATCCGACTCCAGCACTTCGCGGCGCTGCTTGTAAATGATCTCGCGCTGCTGGTTCATGACGTCGTCGTACTGCAGGACGACCCGGCGGATGTCGAAGTTCTGCGCCTCGACACGCTTCTGCGCGGTCTCGATGGAACGCGTGACGAGCCGGCTCTCGAGCGGCATGTCGTCTTCGAATCCCATCCGTTCCATCAGAGCGAGCACGTTGTCCGCGCCGAACCGTTTCATCAGGTCGTCTTCCATCGAGAGGAAGAACTGGCTCGAACCAGGGTCACCCTGCCGGCCGGAACGGCCGCGCAGCTGGTTGTCGATCCGGCGGCTCTCGTGCCGCTCTGTGCCGATGATGTGCAGACCGCCGAGTTCCGCGACGCCTTCGCCCAGCACGATGTCCGTGCCGCGGCCCGCCATGTTCGTTGCGATCGTCACCGCGCCGCGCTGGCCGGCCTGTGCGACGATGGCGGCTTCCTCGGCGTGGTACTTCGCATTCAACACTTTATGCGGAATGCCTTTTTTCTTCAACATCTCGGACAAAAGTTCCGACGTCTCGATCGACGTCGTGCCGACGAGCACCGGCTGGCCTTTCTTGTGGCGTTCGACGATCTCGTTGATGACCGCGCGGTATTTCGCCGCCTTCGTCTTGAAGACGACGTCCGGCAGATCGACGCGGATCATCGGCTTGTTCGTCGGAACGACGACGACGTCGAGGCCGTAAATTTTCTTGAACTCTTCCTCTTCCGTCTTCGCCGTCCCCGTCATGCCCGCCAGCTTGCGGTACATGCGGAAATAATTTTGCAGCGTGATTGTCGCCAGCGTCATCGTCTCGTTCTGGACTTTCAGGCCTTCCTTCGCTTCGATCGCCTGATGCAGCCCGTCGCTGTAGCGCCGCCCGTGCATGATCCGGCCCGTGAACTCGTCGACGATGAGCACCTGGCCGTCCTGCACGACGTAGTCGACGTCCCGCTTCATGATGACGTGCGCCTTCAGTGCCTGGGTGATGTGATGGTTCAGCAGCACGTGCTGATGGTCGTACAGGTTGTCGATGCCGAACGTGCGCTCCGCCTTCTCGACGCCGGATTCCGTCAGCGCCACCGACCGCATTTTCAGGTCGACCGTGTAGTCGCGCTCCGGCTCGAGCCGGCGGACGAACTGGTCGACGAGATAATAAAGCTGCGTCGACTTCATCGCCTGACCGGAAATGATCAGCGGCGTCCGCGCTTCGTCGATCAGGATCGAATCGACCTCGTCGATGATCGCGTAAAACAACGGGCGCTGCACGATATGCTCCTTGTAGAGCACCATATTATCGCGCAAATAGTCGAAACCGAACTCGTTGTTCGTGCCGTACGTGATGTCGCACTGGTACGCCGCCTTTTTCTCCTCGGGCGACATGCCGTGCAGGTTGACGCCGACCGTCAGGCCGAGAAATTCATAGATTTTGCCCATTTCGTTGCGGTCGCGCTGGGCCAAATATTCGTTGACGGTCACGACGTGCACGCCTTTACCGAGCAACGCGTTCAGATAAGCCGGCAACGTGGCGACCAGCGTCTTGCCCTCGCCCGTCGCCATCTCCGCGATGCGGCCGTCGTGCAGCACCATGCCGCCGATCAACTGCACGTCGAAATGCCGCTTGCCGAGCACCCGACGCGACGCCTCGCGGACGACGGCGAACGCTTCCGGCAACAGCTCGTCCAGCGTCTCGCCCCGCTCCAGACGCGCGCGGAACTCCGCCGTCTTGGCGCGCAGCTCGTCGTCCGACAACGCCTGCATCGCCGGCTCCAGCGCGTTGATGACCTCGACTTTTTTCATATAGCGCTTGATTTCGCGCTCGTTCGGATCCCCGAAAATTTTCCTCACCAGTCCGAGCATGGCGAAACCCCTTTCGATCACCGGAAACGGATCTTCCGCCGCCATGGCCGCGACGAACCGGACCGGCATCCGACATTGACTAACCTTCATTGTAACAGGTTGGTCGGGCGGGTTCAAGGAAAGGCGCAGGGTGGAAGCAGGTTGCAGCTTGCAGACCGGCTGCAAAACCGCAGCAGGGGTGAGTCGGGATACGGTGCGGTTTGAAAGCGATGCGGCTTTGAAAACGGAAAGCCCCGGACCGTGATTGTGTGATCCGTCCGGGGCCGTCCATGAACCGTCACCAGCTCGGCTCGATCAACCCGTACTTGCCGTCATTGCGCCGGTAGACGACGTTGACCTCATTGGTCTCGGTGTTCGCAAAGACGAAGAAATTATGCCCGATCATGTTCATTTGCAGAATCGCTTCTTCTACGTCCATCGGCTTAAGCGGGAACCGTTTCCTGCGCACGATGCTCAGGTCGTCCTCTTCTTCCTTGCCTGCGGCCGACAGCTCGGCCTGTTCCTTGAACAAGGCTTTGATGCCCTGTTGTCGGTATTTGCGGTTGATTTTCGTTTTATGTTTGCGGATTTGGCGCTCCAGCTTGTCGACCACCAGGTCGATCGAGGCGTACATGTCCTCGCTGTGTTCTTCGGCGCGAAGCAGCACGCCCGGCAGCGGAATGGTCACTTCGACCGTCTGGACGTTCTTGTTCACGCTCATCGTCACGCTGACCTCGCCGACCGGCGGCGTTTCGAAATAGCGTTCCAGACGGCCGATCTTCTTCTCCGCGTACTGTCTGAGCGCTTCCGTCACTTCGAGGTTTTCGCCGCGAATGTTGAACTTCATCCGCCTCAACTCCTTTCTGGTATCATTCTACCATAAAACCGGACGCCTTTCATCTGATTCGTGCGAAATTTCAGAAAAATTTCGTGATTGAAAAAGCCCCGAAGAAAAACGGCAACCCCTCGGGATCGCTCCCGAGGGGGCAGGACAGCTAGCGTATGGGAATCGTGGATTACAACTTCACGACGTTAGCAGCCTGAGGACCGCGAGCGCCTTCCACGATATCGAACTCGACCATCTGCCCTTCTTCCAGCGTCTTGAAACCGTCGGCCCGGATCGCGGAGTAGTGGACGAACACATCGCCACCGTCTTCGCGTTCGATGAATCCGTAGCCCTTCTCCGCGCTGAACCACTTGACACGTCCTTGCATGTAACACATTCCTTTCCGTGTGATGCTGTGAGGCGCTCCCCACGCTTCGACTATAACACTGCGGGGGTGGAAAGTCAACAAGCACAAAACAACGCCGCAAAAAATTTTTTCACACACACGTCTGTCATGAGAATGAACGGTTACCGGGTTCATACATTTGCGTGCAATACCCTCTATCACCCACCAGAAATGCTGTATTGGTCCTTCATCTGCTGAATCTCTTTTTCCGTATAGAAATGTTGATAAATCGGTGATTCGAGATACCGGTCAATATAGGATTTGGAAAATACAATACTTTTCTTAAAAATTCTATAAATATCACCATATTCCTTGTTTTCTGTAATATTTCTATCAACAACACAAAAATTTTTAATACCTAAAAATTTAAAAAAGGCCTCCTGTGCTCTTTCTTTAATCATTTCACATTTCATTAACAACAACTTAACTGGACCAAAATCATAGATTTCATAACCTTTCTCCTTATCAAACGGACGAATAAAAACATCAATACCGAACATCCTTCCCAGTTCATCATGCCACCACGTCAAGGGAATATCATGCCTCCATCGTTCGTACCGGTGAAAGAAACAATCAACAAAGTCAGCGATAACGGCAAGACCTGCTCTATAATTTGGTATTAATGTTGGAAAGAAAATTCTTATATTTTGAAAGAAGCTAGACATATTACGCGCTATAGGGTCTCGAACAAGAGATATACAATAAAGAGGGAAATCAACATCAACATGAATTTTTAAAAAATCGATAAAATTGTTAAAATTCATTGACTTTTCAAATTGATAAGAAAAAACTTTTTTCGAAAGAAAATGCTCATGCCAACAATCATAGCCCAAATTCAGCAATGACCTGTGAATCGATGATGAACCAACTTTCCCCATTTGATAAATCATAATGGGGAATTTTTTCGATGAGCGTATGTGACCGATAATTTCATCAATCGTCGATGTCCAATTTAATGTTTCATGATAACATTTTATAACTGAAATATGAGGATCATGTTTTTTAATTTGATCGCAAATTTTATCTCCATCCTGTTTCTTTTGAACGCAAACCACGATATGCTTAACGCCAAACTTGAATTTTAAATTATCCAATTCAGAGATTGAATAAATAGGAATTTCATGTAACAAATTTCCTACTTTGTTTAAGTCATTATCTAAAAATGCAACAATTCCCTTTTTCTCTTCTTCAGAAAGAAAATAAAGCAATCGTCTAGATGTTTCACCTGCACCAAAAATAAGAATATTGTTTTCTTTTAATGTATTTTTCAATTTTTCTACAAGAGATTCCACGGCTCATTTTCTCCTTTCACTACTGAATTCTATAATCAATAAACTCTCAGCCCACCATTTTTTGACTCTCTCTCTCGCGCTTCGTTCAACAAGTTCAAATCTATGGGTGGTCTTTCCATTTCATTGAATGCAAATGAATTAGTAATCCTATTTTTTTTAAAGAATGATTTTTACCCTCCGTCTCATAGATTCAATCTCTTCATCCGTATAAAAATGCCTTATTTCGCGAGCTTCTAAATATTTATTAACATATTGGATAGGAAACTTTATCTTATTTTTAAAATCTTGATAAATATCGTAATAGCTTTTTTTGTTTCCTCTATTTGATTCTTTAATTCTAAAATACTTGATCCCTAGAAACTTTTCAAAAGCTTCTTCTGCACATTCATTCAATTTTTCTAATTTAATTAACAATATATCTGCTTCTCTCGTATGGTAAATACAATATCCTTCTTCTTTTGGAAATTTCTCCTCAAAAACATTGAAATTCAGCATTCCTTTTAATTCCCTGTCCCACCACGTTAATGGCTGATCATGATCTTCAATTCCATGCCGTTGAAAAAAGACCTCGATAATTTCTTCGATTGACACCGAACCATCTCGATAACCCCGCACAAGATCAGGATGAAACCTCTCGATATTTTGAAAAAAAGATGATACATTCCTTTCAAGCGGATTGCGAACAAGTGAAATGACTTTGATCCGATCCATACGATCGTTAGCCACTTGATGCACGGCATCAAGAAAAGTGATTGGTTCCCGTCGTTCTAACCATTTATAAAATTTTTTTGAAAGATAATGAATATGCCAACTTTCAAAACCGTGTTGATAAAGCGAATCAACGATCGTCCGCGATCCTACTTTTCCCATTTGGTAAACCATAATTGGCAATCCATTCGTAACGCGTATATAATCCAAAACTTCTTCCATCGTCGAAGAATCATCAAGAGGAAATGAATAACATTTTATGATTTTATAAAAATGATTCGTGTTTTGAACTATTTGTTCCTCGATTTCGTTGGCGGTTCGTTTTTGTTGGACACGGATTATAATAGTATCACAATTTTTTGTGAATTTCGGCCTTTCTTCTAATATCTTTGGAGAATAAATCGGAATATTAAACAATTCTGAGCCGATTTTTCGCCTGTCATTGTCAATCAACGCAATAATATTCGCCCGTTCTTTCTCATTCAAGCACTCCAGTGTTTGTTTCGTTGTTTCTCCAGCACCAAATATGATGACTGGCCTTTCGTTCACGACTTGTTTAATTCTTAAAGTAGGATAATCCATTTATATATTCACCCTTTCTCCTGGGGTATAACTGATTCCCAATCTACAATATATAATTCAAATTTCTTCCCTATCTCCGATAGACGCCGTCGGATCTCCTCAACAAACGCGAACGATGCGATGACCACATTGCGAACGGACGCCCAGGGCGCATTTTCCGGAGAATAGACTGTCACTCCATTCACCTGTGTTCCCCACAGCGACGTATTGCTATCCACAAACCCCACGACACGCACACCGGCATGGCGTAAATATTCTGACAGTGCCCTTCCAACTCGGCCCGCTCCATAAACAATCCAATCTCCCCTTTTCTGGACAACAACGCTTCTTGCTAATATTTTTACTTTTTGTTCTTCGCTTATCAAATCATCATCATGCCATACCGGCAAAAAATAATGTGGAAAAACTCGCGCAACTACGCCCGCAGGCCAAACCAGAATCGAATCCCTCCTTTTCTGAAGAAATCGAACAGGACCTATCCTCTTTACTTCTTCTTCCAATTCTAACGGACAAAACGGTGCTGGCCCTCTCCCTTCGTCTAGGGCATTTTCATGAAATAACCCTCCAAGCATCATCGCCTCTTCATGCGTCGGACGGTCCATCAGCCGCTTCACAATCCATTCGAGATCTCGCTTCCGTTGAAGCAAACGTTGTTTTAACCAAGGTCTGTGGCGCATGAGTTCCAGAAAACTTTCCTGAAAATCGAGAACCCCTTCGCGACACGCCTGTCGCTCTTGCCTGTGCATCGTTTCTTCTGGAAAACACTCAAAGACAGGACACCATCGATCGCCATCGTGTTCGACGTCAACGACACTGCCGTGATCTTCACGAATCAACTCATCAAGAAGGCCAGGAGTCCAGTTGTTCGACCGGTAAACCTCTGCAGCCCCTGCACTGCAAACCAATCCGCGAATCTCGACCTCATTCATCCATTTTTCCAATATCGCATCATTTCCCATGAATAACAAATGCAATGCTCGTATTTGAAGGTTGATTTCTTTAAGCAAACGGTGAAGAGCAATCTGGATTGTACCAGCATGCCCTATATCAGCTGTTAAAAAAGAATCATGAATACAGTATTCGTTCTTAAAATACTCAACCACTCGGTCTTTTCCTCGGCGTATCGTTTTACGAATGAGGCCTATGTTTTCAGTTAAAAACTCAAAAAGAACATCATACAAGATTCGTCCATTTCCAATCGAAATAGCGCAAGATTCTCCAACACGCATATCACCATATTGTTCTAACAGGCCAAAAATAGCCGCCTCCTCCCTCAATAAATTAATGTTTTCTTCGTTTTTCTCGCGTTTTCGCATGATTTCATCTTCGACACCCGAAGCGCCCTTGGATAGAACTTAATGAG
>MOXJ01000033.1 GCA_002507565.1 Candidatus Reconcilbacillus cellulovorans | reverse complement strand
ATAAACGAGTTCCTTTTTGAGTACGCTGTGAAACGATTCGATGCAGGCGTTGTCGTAGCAGTTGCCCTTGCGGCTCATGCTGCCCTGCATCCCGTATTTTAGCAGCCGTTGTTGGTATTCATGGGAAGCGTATTGGCTGCCCCGATCGGAATGATGCAGAACCTTACCTTGGGGCCGCTGACGGCTGTAAGCCTGATCTAGAGCTTGCAAGACCAGTTCCTTGGTCATCCGCTCATCCGCGTGCCAGCCTACGATTTTGCGCGTGTACAAGTCCATGATGCTCGCGACATAGAGCCATCCTTCGTCGGTCGGAACGTACGTGATGTCGGCCATCCAGACTTGGTTGGGAGCTTGCGCTGTGAACTGCTGGTTCAGCACATTGTCATGTACCGGCAGGTTGTGGTTTGAGTTCGTCGTCGCCTTGTATTTTCGGACGGTGCGCGACTTGAGCCCCAACTCCTTCATGATGCGGGCGACCGTTTTCTCGGATACCCGAACACCTTGCTGGCGCAGGACCTGAGCGATCTTCGGGCTGCCGTACAAGCGACGCGAGTCCACAAAGAGACGGCTAATCCGTTGTTCCAGTTCTCTGCGACGTTTCTTTCGCTCGCTTTCCTGGCGCCTTGTCCATTGATAATAACCACTCCGGGATTGGACCTCTGTCAAGAGAGTAGACACATGAAGTCGAGAAAATTATGAAAGTTTTAACAAGTATATGTTTGTGTTCCAAAATGAATGCAAACATTGATGATTATAGAAAATCTCGATGTATTCAAACAGCTTGCGTTTCGCTTCTTCACGTGCCCTGAACTCCTCTTGGAACACTAACTCCTTTTTCGGGATTCTTTAAAATGGTTCCATGAAAGCATTGTCGTAACAATACAATTGCATTTGCGGCTCATACTGCTTTTCATCCCGTACTCGAGCAGGCGCTTTTGATACTCGTGTGAGGCGTACTGGCTGCCCCGGTCGGAATGGTGCAGCCCTTCACCCTTCGGCCGCTGATAAGCCTTCTCGAACATGTTGGCTGAAGAGATGGAAAACCGGGTAATTTTGCTTGACAAAAAACAGTATACCCGTCGAGCTTGTTGGGGGCGGAAAACAGAGGGCGTTCACACTGCGTTTGGCATCGTCCATGGAGCAGCGATTGTCTCTGAAACGACGATAGCCATCCTTGATCAAGACACTTTAGTCCCCAAAAGCCTGTCAAAATCCTGTCAGAGGGTTGTTTCAACAACGAATAAAAAACCGAAACCCTTGATTTCTCAAGGGTTTCGGCGATGGAGCGGAAGGGAGTCGAACCCTCGACTTCTACGCTGCCAGCGTAGCGTTCTCCCACTGAACTACCGCCCCGTTCGGTGAGAACGGCATTATCTTAGCACAGGCCGAGCGGCATTGTCAACCCGCTTGACCCCCCGAACATATGTTTGATATACTGAAAACATCCAAACGCTCGTTCGGGGGTGTCGGCCGTGATCGCCCGTCTGGTCGGTCGCTACGCCGAGATCGTTTATCAGGACGGACGGGGGAGGTTGTCCCAGCGCATCGTGTTCGTTCGCAGCGTGCGGGACGATGTCGTGCGGGCGTTTTGCACCGAACGCGGCGCGCCGCGGACGTTCAGCGCGCGCGGCATTCTCGCCTGCCGTCCCGTTTTCCCCGCCGGCAGGCGTGCGATGCCCGGCTGGTCCCCGTTCCTAGCGCGTCCGCCGGGCGGCGGGCGAACCGGCGCCTAACGCGTCGAGCACGTGATCGAGCGACTGCGGCGGCGTCGCGGCCAACAAGTCGCCCGTCCGCTCCAGCCGGTCGCGCGCGGTCCGCAGGTTGAATTCGCGCGGGTCGGCGCCGCGTTCGATTTCATCCCAGGTCAGCGGCATCGAGACGCCGGCGAACGGGGTGGCGCGCGGCGTGTAGGGCGCTGCCAACGTTTTGCCGCGCCAATGCTGAAGATAATCGATATAGATTCGGTTTCCGCGGTCGGCTTTCCGGCGCGCGACGGTGAACAGATCGGAATGCAGCCGGACGAGGTACTCGCCGACGAACCGGCCGACGCTTCGCAGCTGCTCGAACGTGTAGCCGCGCCGGATCGGGACCCAGATCTGGATTCCGCTCGCGCCGGATGTTTTCGGCACCGACCGGACGTTCATCCGGTCCAGCGTTTCGCCGACGAGAAGGGCCGCCCGCGCCAGGCGAGGTTCCCGGTCGCCCGGCGGATCGATATCGATGATCCATTCGGCCGGCAGTTCGTCGCCGACGCGATGGAACGACACGTGGAACTCGAGACACGCCAGATTGCCCAGCCAGAGCAGCGTCGGCAACGAGTCCGGCACGACGTATTCGACGTCGCCGTGTCGAGCCGTTCGGACGAACGGCGGCGCGGGGCGCGGGCAGTTTTTTTGGTAAAACGATTGGCCGCCGACGCCGTCCGGGCAGCGCACCGCCGTCAGGTATCGATCCCGGCAGTAACGCAGCAGATACGGCGCGAGTTCGGCCAGTCGGGTCAAATATTCCAGTTTGGTGATGCCCATCGCCGGCCAGAGCAATTTGGAGGGGCGGGTGATCGTCAGACGATGTCCGGCGATGTCGACGGTCGTTTGTTCGGTCACGGCTTCGATTCTCCTCCGTTCGCCGATTCCCCCGGGATCGGCGCGATGCCGATCAGTTTCGGATGCCGGAGCTGTCCGGAAGGGGTCAGCTCAAGGCCGGAGACGATCACCGCAAGCGGCCGGCTTAGTCGGACGACCCGCTCGCCGTCCGGTTCGGCCGGGCGTCCCGCCTCGTCCAGGCGGCCGGGTTCGTCTGTGCGGCCGCCGGTCGGCGGTTCCTCCAGGCGATGCGCGTCGGCGTACGCCGCAAGCGCCGCTTTTGTCCGTTCGTCGAGGCCGACGCCGACGCGGCCGAGCGGAAACCCCTGACGTTCGACGACCAGGCTGGCGACCTGGTCCGACCGGAACACGACGCCGACGACAGCGGCTTCCAGTATCACGGCGGCTTTTTTCTTGAACCAGTCGCGGTGGCGCTTGCCCTCCCGGTACGGCGAAGAGAGCCGTTTGCCGACGACGCCTTCCCAGCCGTGCTGTTCCACCCAGCGCCACAGCCGTTGTCCGTCCGGAAACAGTTCGACGGCGAGCAGCCGTTCCGTCGGACGCGGCAACAATTCCAGCAGCCGTTCGTGCCGTTCGCGGAGCGGCACGCCGCGCAGGTCGCGGCCGTCCAGATGGAGAAGGTCGAAAACGGCGTACGTGGCGGGGGCTTGTTCGGCAAGCGCGCGGACGCGGCCGGGCGTGGAGCCGACGGCCGTCCGCTCGCGCCGAAGGATGCGGTGGAAATCCGGACGCATCCGCGCGGGGTCGAACACGACGGCTTCCCCGTCGAGCAGCACCGTGTGCGGCAGAGCGGAGAGCGCTTCGCGCAGCTCCGGGTAGACGTTCGTCTTGTCGCGGCCGCGACGGGAAAACAGCCGCACCGCGCCGCCGCCGGTGACGGCGAGCAGGCGTACGCCGTCCCATTTGAGCTGATAAGCCCAGTCGGGACCGGACGGCAACTCGTCGCAAGGGATCGGCGCCATCGGTTCGCGGGGCGGGACGGGCGCGCGCGCGGGCGTGCCGGAAGCGCGGTCTTCCGGATCGTTCGTCCGGGCGGTCATGGCGGGGCTTTAGGTCGCGGGTTCTTTTGCGCGTTTCCGGCGGGCGCCTCCCGTCCGGCGTTTGTCCGCGTCCGCGCCTGCACCGGTGGCTGTACCGGCGGCCGTTCCCTCGGCTCGGCCTGCGGGACTGCCGGACGGGGCGCCGGCATTCTCGGCGGGGCCGGCCGGTTTGGCGACTGTCTGCCGTTGCCGGCCGCGCTGCCGGCCTATCGCCTCTAGGCTTGCTTCCAGCGCCGCCATCAAGTCGATGACGTTTTCGCGCTTCGGCTCCGGTGCAACGCGGATGTCTTGCCCCGCGCGCTTGCGGTCGATCAGCTCCGTCAGGCGCGCCCGATAGTCGTCCGTATATTTTTCCGGCTCGAACGGCGACGACAGCTGCTCGATCAGCATTTTCGCCATGACAAGCTCGCGTTCGTTCACTTCGGCCGGTTCGGGAAGGTTCGGGACCTGTGCGATCGGGCGGATCTCGTCGGGGAAATGCATCGTCTCCAGCGCCAGCCCGCGGCCGATCACGCGGATGGCGGCCAGGCTCGATTTCGTGCGGATCGACACTTTGGCGACGCCGATTTTGCCGCTGTCCGACATGGCTTTCGTCAGCAGGCGGTAGGCGGACGCACCGGTCGGCCCGGGAGATAGGTAATACGTTTTCTGGAAATAGATCGGGTCGATTTCCGCCAGGTCGACGAAGTCCAGAATCCGGATTTCGCGGGAAGCTTCAGATAATTGTTCCAGCTCTTCGTTTTCCAAAAGCACGAAGCGTCCCGGCTCGTATTCGTAGCCTTTGACGATGTCGTCCGCGGGCACTTCGGCGTCGCAATGCCGGCATTTGCGCGCATAGTTGATCGGCGTTCCGCACGTCTTGTGAATCATGCGCAGCGGAACGTCCCTGTCTTCCGTCGCCGCAAACAGGTTGACCGGAATATTGACGAGCCCGAAGCTGATGGCGCCTTTCCAGATCGTGTGCATGGCGGCGGACTTACCGTCCTTTCCGTGCGAATCCGTGAGCACCGGTAACCTTATCTTATTCGCCGGGCGGTGAAAATATGTGGGCGCAACTTTTTCGCCGCCGGAACGTAGAAAAAAACTGGACCGGGCGAAAGATTTATGGTACATATGGACGTGTCGGTCTTCATTTTACGGGAGAAAAGGAGAATCGGTACCCATGAAAGAGTTCATGCTGGCATCCGTATCGCCGACCCGCGCGTTCCAGGCGGTGCGCGACCGCAAGGGCGGCTGGATTTGGCCGCTCGTCGTCACGATGGCGCTCATGTTGCTCGCTGTATGGCTGATGGAACCAGGGTTTCGCGCGATCAAGGAGGAAGCCTGGAAGGCGGCTTCGTCGCAGGGGGCTACCCGTGAGCAGTTTGAACTGATTTTTTCCCTGCAGCGGTATTTGATCCCTACGGTCGGCGTGATCGTCGCCATCTTTTTCGGCGGTCTGATTCTGATGCTGGTCAATTGGGTCGTCCGGGGCGAAGCAAAGTACATGCAACTGGTCAAAGTGTATTTGTATTCCTATTTGCCGGTGGTGATTGGGCAGCTTCTGGTCGGTATCCTCGTCCGTGCGACGGGGGCGGACGACGTGCGCGAGATGATGTTGAACGGCGCCGCGCTGCTGGACGAAAGCGCCGGTTTTCTCCGTCGGATTGCCGCGTTGGCGGATCCGTTTTACATTTGGAGTCTGGTGGTCGGGGTGTTCGGCGCCGCTGTGATGATGAGGCGTCCGCCTGCGCGTATCGCGATGTGGCTGGTGATCGTCTGGGTTTTGCTGACGTTGGCCGGCTTGAACGGTTGAAAAAAAGCGGGGGGTCTTGCCGCATGAAAAAAGGGATTTGGGCGGCAGCTCTCGTCGTTGCGGTGGTGTTGTTCGCCTCGATCGTCGTCGCGCGCACCGGGCGGCAGGCCGAGGTGACGCTCGTCGAAACGACGAAGGGCGCGATTCAGGAGTCGGTGTTCGCGAGCGGCACGTTGGAGCCCGCCGAGAGGTTCGAGCATTACGCGCCCGCCAATGCCGTCGTCGGCCGCGTTTATGTCCGCGAAGGCGACGCCGTGCGAGCCGGCGACAAGCTGTTCGAGCTCGATTTTTCCGAACTCGAGCGTCAGTTGAAGGCGGAAGAGACGAATCTTCAGCTGCTGATCCGCGAGCGCGACCAGGCCCGCGAACAAGCGATCGAGGCGATGCAGCGGGAACTGGAAGAAACCGGTACGGTCTCGGAGGCGACGAAGGCGAAGGCGGACGTTTCGTCGTACGACTTACGCGTGCGCAACCAACAAGATCTCGTCGCGTCGCTTCGCGAGAAACTTGCCAAACGGGAAGTCGTTGCCGCCGGCGACGGCGTCGTCGCACAGGTCGCCGTCCGCGAGGGACAGGCGGTGGCGCAAGGGGCTCCCGCCGTGACGGTGATCAGTGTCAAATCATTGGAAGTTCGTGCAAAAGTCGGTGAGCTCGATGCCGGCAAGCTGCGGCCGGGAATGGAGGCGATCGTGACGGGCGACGCTTTCTCGGGCTCATATTCGGCGAAACTGACGTATGTGGCGCCTTTCGCCAAACCGGCCGAAGGCGGTGCTGGCGCGGGCGGAGGCGACCCGGTCGTGGAGGTGCGCGCCCTGCTTTCGGCCGTCGGTGCCGATTTGCGCCCGGGCTATCGCGCGACGCTGGAAATCCGGCTGCCGGGCGAGGAGCGGGTGCTAGCACCGGTCGCCGCGGTACGCCGGGAAGGCGACAAGGCATTCGTGTTTCGTGTCGATAACGGCGTCGCTCGGCAGGTCGAGGTGAAGACCGGTAGGGAAGACGACCGGTATGTCGAGATTTTGGAAGGATTGACCGCCGGTGAGCGGATTGTCGCCGAGCCTTCGGCCGGCGTGCGCGACGGCCGGAAGGTGAAGGTGCGATGATCCGACTGGAAGGCGTGACAAAGACGTATCGCACGGGATCGGTCGAAGTGCAGGCGCTCAAGTCGATCGATCTAAGCGTGGAAAAAGGCGAGTTCGTCGCGATCATGGGCCCGTCCGGGTCGGGCAAGTCGACGTTGATGAACATTCTCGGCTGCCTCGATACGCCGACTTCGGGCGTTTACCTGCTGGACGGCCGGGAGGTGCACGGCTTGACCGAGGAGGAACTCGCCCGGGTTCGCAATCGGAAAATCGGGTTCGTTTTTCAGAACTTTAATCTTCTCCCCCGACAGACTGTGCTTCGCAATGTCGAGCTGCCGATGTTGTACGGCGGCGTCGGCCGCGCCGAACGGCGCGAGCGGGCGGCGGCGCTGCTGGCGAAAGTCGGGCTGTCCGACCGGATGCACCATCGGCCGAACGAGCTGTCCGGCGGGCAGAAGCAGCGCGTTGCGATCGCGCGCGCGCTCGCGATGAATCCGGCGATCGTGCTGGCCGACGAGCCGACGGGCAATCTTGACGCGCACACCTCGCGCGACATTATGGAGCTGTTTTGCCGGTTGAACGAGGAAGGGACGACTGTCATCCTCGTCACGCACGAGCCGGATATCGCCGCTTATGCCCGGCGCGTCTTGCGGTTCGGCGACGGCGTCATCCTGGAAGACATCCGCAAGGAGGGGGCGTGACTGCCGTGCCGATTTGGGAAAGTGTGCTGGTCGCGCTGGACAACATCCGCGCCCATAAGTTGCGGTCGTTTTTGACGATCATCGGCGTCGTCATCGGCGTGGCGGCGGTCATTACGGTCGTCAACATCGGTCAAGCCGGTAAGACGTTCATCGCCGGCGAACTGGAACGGTATGCGGACGGCGTTTTCATCGTCATGCCGAATCCGTCGGCGGCTTCGTCGGGTTCTATCGTGCCGGAGATCGACGTCGTGGATCTTGAACGCCTGCGGCGGTTGTCGGGGGTCCGGGCGGCGGCGGGGTTCCGGTCGTTTTCCGCGGAAACCCGCATCGGCAAGGAATCCGTCAGGTTTAACGTCACCGGCACGTCGGCCGAATTGGCGCGCCTGCAATCGATGGCGATGGAAGCCGGCCGGTTTTTTACGGCTTCCGAGGAACGGGCGGGGCAGCAGGTGCTCGTCGTCGAGTCCGATTTTGCCGAACGTTTGTCCGGTACTTCCGCCGCGGCGATCGGCAGGCGTCTGACGCTTGGAGGCAAGTCTTATCGGATCGTCGGCGTTTACCGGTCGGATCGTGCCCTTTTTTCGGTTGGGGAAAAAAAGGTGTTCGCCGCCTATGCGCCGCTTTCCGCAGTGCCGAAGCTGGAGGGCGAATCAGTGCTTCGGCTTGAGTCGGTATTGCTGCAGGCGTCTTCTGCCGACGAGGAGTTTTTGAAAAAGACGGCGGAGACGGTCCGCAAGGAGTTGGCGAAGCGCCATCGGACGGAAGAAAACCAATATTTCACCCAAACGACGAAAGAGGCCGAACGCCAGGTCAACACGGTGTTCGGAACGCTTCAGACGATCATCGGCTCGATCGCCGGCATTTCGCTGGCGGTGGGCGGCATCGGCGTCACGAACATCATGCTCGTGTCGGTGACCGAGCGCACGCGCGAGATCGGCATCCGCAAGGCGATCGGCGCGTCGCCGGGCGTCATTATGACAATGTTTCTCATCGAGGCGATTGTGTTGTGCCTGATCGGCGGTATACTAGGAATGGGGATCGGTCTGTTCGGCGCTTTTGTGTTTTCGCATTTTACAGGTTGGCCGTTCTCGATTTCGTGGTGGCCGATTTTGCTTTCGGTCGGTTTTTCGACCGGCGTCGGCGTCTTTTTCGGGCTGTACCCGGCCAACAAGGCGTCGCGACTTCAACCGATTGAATCGCTGCGCTATGAGTGAAAGGGGGATGCGCGATGAAGCTGGCGACGTTCGCCGGCGGATGTTTCTGGTGCATGGTGCCGCCGTTTGAGGATTTGCCCGGCGTACGCCGGGTGACGTGCGGGTATACCGGCGGGCATAAGCCGAATCCGACGTACGAGGAAGTCTGTTCCGGGACGACGGGGCACGTCGAAGCGGTCGAGATTGAGTACGATCCGGCCGTCATCGGTTACGACAAACTGCTCGACGTGTTCTGGCGGCAGATCGACCCGACCGATCCCGGCGGGCAGTTTTACGACCGCGGCGAGTCGTACAGGACGGCGATTTTCGTGCATGACGAGGAACAGCGCCGGCTGGCGGAAGCGTCGAAGGCGGCGCTGGAATCGAGCGGCCGGTTCGACAAGCCGATCGTCACCGAAATCCGGCCGGCCGGACCGTTTTACCCTGCCGAGGAGTACCACCAGAACTACCACCGCAAGCAGCCGTACCGATACAAGCAATACCGCGCGGCGTCGGGGCGCGACGAGTTTATTCGCCGGCACTGGACGTTGCGCAAGGACCCGGCGGAGCTGAAGGCCCGGCTGACGCCGATGCAGTATCACGTCACGCAGGAAAACGGCACGGAGCCGCCGTTTGCCAATGAATACTGGAACCACTGGGAAGAAGGGCTGTATGTCGACGTCGTGTCGGGCGAGCCGTTGTTTTGTTCGCGCGACAAGTTCGACGCCGGCTGCGGCTGGCCGAGTTTCACGAAGCCGGTCCGCCAGGACGCGGTCGTCGAGCGGCCGGATTTCAGCCATTTCATGGTGCGCACGGAGGTGCGCAGCCGTTGGGCCGATTCGCATCTCGGCCACGTGTTCGACGACGGCCCGCCGCCGACCGGACTCCGCTACTGCATCAATTCCGCCGCGCTGCGCTTTATCCCGAAAAGCGATCTCGAGAAGGAAGGCTACGGTGAATATTTGGCGTTGTTTGAGTCGCGGGACAGCCGGTGTTGAGTCGACTGCCATGTTGTTTTCTCGATTGTTTTTGAATTGTATCCCGTCGGATCAGGAAAGGCAGGTGAACCGTCCGGACGCTGTTTCCGTCTGAAAAGGACGACCGAACCGACGTCGCCTGATGCGTTTGTGGTAAGGTCGAAAGAGCTTGAAATGCGAACGTATGTTTGATATGATTGTTTTGCAAGGGGGTGTCGCCTATGAAGGATCTGATTGCTTTATTCAAGGCCGCCATGCCTGATGGGGCCGTCAAATCGGATGTAGCGGATTCTATCGGCGCCTTGAACAGCGAAGACGAATGCGCCGAACTTCTCGTTCGTCTTCGGTGGCCGGACGGATTTCGTTGTCGCCGTTGCGGTTGCGGGCATGCTTATCGAGTCGCGGGGCGGCGATTGCCGCTTTATGAGTGTGTCCGCTGCAAGTTCCAGACGTCGCCGATCGCCGGCACCGTGATGGAAGGCAGCCGTACCCCGCTTGTCAAATGGTTTTGCGCCGTCCGCTGCCTGGCGCAAGACGGCGGCATCACGGCGAAAGCGTTGGCCCGGCGTATCGGGGTGACCTACAAGACGGCTTGGACGATCCTGCACAAATTGCGCAGGGCGATCTGTGAAGACGACCGCAAGCGCAAGCTGACCGGCGCCGTCCGCATTTGCGACGGTGAATACCGTCCGTTAATGGGATATACCTCTTCGATTTGGCGCGATCCGAGGGAATTCCCGGTACTTATCGGTTTTTCCGAGACTTCAGACGGACGCCCCCTTGCCATCAAGCTGAAAGAAGTTGCAAAGCCGTCGTCCGATCGCTCGTGGACCAACAAGAACGATATATGGAATTTCGTTGAAGAACACTGCGAAGAAAACGCTCGCCCAGTGGAAATCAGCATCGGCCGATTCCGGGCGCCGAAATGGAAAAAAGCTCTTCCTTTCTTTCTTGAGGCTCGTCGATGGCTTCGTGAAAAGTTCGGCGGTATCAAGCGCAAACATCGCCAGGCGTATTGGGACGAATACGCTTTCCGACTGAATGCATTTTTCGGGGGCGATTGCGTGTTTTCTAGGTTGCTCGTTCTTTGCGCGCAAAGCCGTCGCACGACGTACCGGCAGCTCGTTTCTTAAAAAACGATACCGGTCTGCGACGGCGATTCTCTTTGCCCCTTTTCCTGAATCGATGGGATACAATTCAAAAAGAGATTTTGAAAAAATGCGTTCGTGATATAATTCGGAATATGAACCTGTTCGATATTGTTCCGGAAACGCTGTTTCAGCTTTTGGCCGGTCCGAACCGCCGGCTGTACGCGGAGGCGCTTCTGCTCCTATATGAACACGCTCGGCGGGAGCGCTTCGGCGTGCCGCTTCCGCTCATGCGCGACGTGTTTCAGGAGCTGATCGAGTCGTACCGGGAGCGGGGCGTGGAGTTCGCCGCCGAAGAGGAGGACGCCGCCGGCACGGAAGACACGGCGGACGAGGATAAGTCCCGCGCCCAGGCGAACGCGCTCATCCGGCGGCTCGTCGCGTTGAAATGGATCGACGTGGAAGTGCGCGACCGGTACGAGTCGTTTATCGTCCTGCCGCGGTATTCCAGCCGGTTGCTGGCGCTGTTTGCCGAGCTGTGCGAGGACCGTGCGGTCGAATATCAGCGGTTCGCGTTCGCCGCCTACCAGATGCTGCACGGAAAGGAAGCGGCCGAGCGGCCGTACGCCGCCGTGCGCGAGGCGCTCGACGTGTCCCGCCGGCTGGAGCACGAGCTAGTCGTTCTGTACAACAACATCAAGAACCATATGGAACAGGTGATCGCGAAGCAGTCGCTGGAAGACGTGCTGCACCACCATTTCGTCGAATACCAGAGCAACATCGTCGACCGCAGCTATCACCGGCTGAAAACGTCGGACCACGTCGCCCGTTACCGCGGCGCCATTCTCGACTGCGTCCGCGCGTGGCTGACCGACGCGCGGTTTCTGGCGGCGGCCGCGGAGGACGGCGTGCGCGGCGAATGGCACGCGACGCGCGAGGAGGCGGAAGCTGCCGTGCGCGAGGCGCTGCTTGAACTGGAGGCGATCTATACCGGTCTCGACGAGCTGTACCGGCAGATCGACTGGCGCCACAACCAGTATTTGCGCGCTTCGTACGAACGGGCGCGTTATTTGGGCGGCACCCGCCATCTCGGCATGGAGCGCAAAATCGCCGGGCTGCTCGAGCGGATCGGCCGTCTCGGCGATCGTCTGCCGGACGGGGCGGTCGGCGATGCCGCCGACGTCCGGCTGTCGCTCATCCGGCCGCTTTCCGACGCGTCGCTTTATGCGCCGAGGCGAAGACGCCCGCCGCATGAACCGCCGCCTCATGTCGTCGAGCCGGTGCCCGAAGCGTGGCGGGAGGCGGTGCTCGCCGCCGGCCGCGAGCGCGCGGCGAAGGCGGTCACGCGCGAGAAGGTCGAGCGGTTCGTTCTGGAGCGGATGGGCGACCGCGAGGCGATCGACATGGTCGAGCTGGCGCCGGCGGATGAGGAGGAGTTTTTGCTGTTTTCGTTTGTCTATCTTTACGGCTACGACCGCGGCTCGGCGTTCCGCATCGAGCGGGCGGAAGGGCGTCTGGCGCAGTTCGGGCCGTACCGCTTCCACAACCACCGACTCGTCCGCTCCGACAGGAAGGTGAAGCGGCCTTGATGCGCCTGGAGTTCGACGTCTCCGGTCCGGAACTCGACAAAATTCGGTCCGCCGTTTTGCGCCTTCTGGAAGTCAATCTGCTGACGCGCGAGCGGAGCCGGGAGGCTTACGCGGTCGTCCGGCGGCATCGCGAGGCGTTGGAGGCGTATTTTCGTTTTCTCGGATGGGAGCTCGTCGTCGACGAACGGCACGAATGCGTTTACCTGCACGTGCCGCAGGCGGCTCTCCGGCGTTCGCTTTCGCGCGAGGAGACCGTCTGGATGCTCGTGCTGCGGCTCATTTACCAGGAGAAGCGCCAGGCGCTGTCGCTCGCCGAGTATCCGTCGACGACGCTCTACGAGATTCGGTCGAAATACGAAGCGTTCCGCATTCCGTGGATCAACCGGTCGGCGCTCGACCGGCTCGTCCGGCTCTGTTCGCGGTACGAACTGATGGACGCGATCGACGACGACTGGCGGTCGGACGAATGCCGGTTCCGGCTTTATCATACATGGCTGTATGCGGTGCAGGCGGACGACGTCGACCGGATCGCGGAGCGGATTGCGCGCTTCGAAGCCGAGACAGAAGGAGGGGCGGCGGATGAAATGGCTGACGAGGCTGCGTTTGATTAATTGGCATTACTTCCAGGACGAGTCGCTGACGTTCGGCAAACAGACGCTTATCGTCGGCAAAAGCGGCGCCGGCAAGTCGACGATCATCGACGCGATGCAGGTGCTGTTCGTCGCCGACCAGCGGCAAATCCGGTTCAATTCCGCCGCCCACGAAAACGCCAAGCGCGACCTGCGCGGTTATCTGAAGGGCAAGATCGGCGACGACGAGCGGATGTACGTGCGCGACCAAACCGATTTTACGTCGTATTTGTTGGCCGAGTTCTGGGACGACGAGCAACAAGACGCGTTTGTCGTCGGATACGTCGCCGACGTGCATCGCGACGGCGACATCGCGGACTGTCATTTTATTCTGAACGGCATCCACCTGGATGCGCTCGAACTGGTCAAAAGCGACGGCAAACTGCGCAATCGCGACGAGTTTTGTCGGTTTTACGGCGAATTCGACCCCGGCGCGTCGGCTTCCTCTGCTCGGTATCGGCCGGTGTTCGAGCGCAACAAATCGCAGTTTCAGCGCGCGCTGCTCAATCGTTTCGGCCAGTTGCGAGACCGGTTTTTTTCCGTGTTCACGAAGGCCATCGCGTTTCGGCCGATTCAAAACGTGCGGCATTTCGTCGAGGAGTGTATTTTGGACGCGCGCGAGCTGGAGCTCGGCGTCATGCGGGAAAATTTCGAGTATCACGAAAAATACCGGCGCGAGCTGGAGGAGCTCGAGCGCCGGCGCGAGGACCTGCTGCGCATTCGCGAGGCGCACGCGCAATACGTGCAGCTGCGCGAGCTGACGGAGGAGCAGGAATACGTCGTGCTGCGGCTCATCCATCAGGAGGCCGTCGAGGCGTTTGAAGAGGCCGAGCGACGCCGTGAAGAGGCCGAGCAGGGGCTGGCGAGGTGGCGGGAGCGTCGCGAGTCGTTCGCTGCGCAGAAGCTTGAGGCCGAAGAACACCGCGACGCCGCCTACCGCGCCTGGCAGAACGACGACGGCGAGCGACGGCGGCAGACACTCGCCGAGCGGCTCGCCGGTCTGGAAGAAGAACGAAGCCGGCTCGAAGCGCACCGGACGGAATGTCTGAAAGAACTGCGCCGTTGGAAGCGCGTGTTGGCGGAGCTTGCCGTCGCCGGCGAAGCAGTCGGCGGCGACCATACCGTCGTCTCTGGCGGTCTGACTGCAGCGCCGATTCCGGCGGAAGCCGCAGCCGCTCTCGAAGCGGCCGCCGAAGCGGTCGAACGCGGCGAGAGTGACGCTGGCCGGCTGGACGGGCTGGGCGCGCGGTTGCGCGAGGCGGGCGGCCGCTTGGCCGCCTGGCGCGAGGTGCAGGCGAACGAGGTGGTGGCGCTCAGAGCCGAACTGGAACAGCTCGACGCGCGCATCGCCGAGCTGGACGCGATGATCGAGGGCTTGCGGCAAAAGCGGCGTCCGTACCGCAAGGAACTGCTCAATCTGAAGCGGCTGCTCGAAGAACGGCTCGGCCCCGGCGCCAAAGTGCGCGTTTTCTGCGAGGAGATGGAGATCGTCGATGAGACGTGGCGCGACGCCGTCGAAGGGTATTTGCACACGCAGCGGTTCGACCTGCTCGTCGACCCGGACCGGTTCGAGGAGGCGCTCGCGCTGTACGAACGGGAAAAACGCCGCGAGCGGCTCGACGGCGTCGGCCTCGTCGACACGGAAAAAGAGCGCGTTCGTCTCGGCCGAAGGGAGCCCGGGTCGCTCGCCGAGGCGGTGGCCGCCGACGATCCGGTCGTCCGCGCGCACGCCGACAACCTGCTGGGCCGCGTCATGAAGGCGAAAGACGAGCGAGAGCTGCGCCTGCATCACACCGCGGTGACCGCGACGTGCATGCTTTACCATCATTACGTCGCGCGCCAAATCCCGCGCGAGCGCTACGAGATTCCGTACATCGGCGCCAAGGCGATCGAACGCCAGCTGGAAATCAGGCTGGCGGAGCGGGAGGAGACCGCGCGCGCCCGCGACCGGCTTGCGCGCCGGCTGGAGGAAGCGGAGCGCAGGTTGCGTGCGGTCCCCGGTGAGCCGGTTTTTCTGTTCGAGCGCCTTGCGGAGCGGATCGGCGTGACGGCCGACATCGCGCGGCTCGACGAGCGGATCGCCGACGTCCGCCGCGAGCTCGGTTCGCTCGATCTGCGCCAGGCGGAGCGGTTGCGGGCGGAATACGAACGGTGGGTCCGGGAAGTGAAGCGGTGGGACGAACGGCTGGAAGAGGCGGCAAAAGAGATCGGTAGACACGAGATCGAACTTCGGAATGCCGAGACCGACGCGCAGCGGTTGGCCGACCGATGCGCGGACGCCGAGGCGGCCTGGCGGCGATGGACGGCCGTGCACGGCGAGGAGGCCGAGCGGCGCGCCCTCGTCCGTTGGGAAGACGCGCTGCGCCAGGACGGCCCGACGTCGCGCAAGCGGGAAAACTGGGACAACAACCGCAAGGGCAACGTTTCCCGAAGGGAAAAACAGTGGGAAATGCTCAAAGATTTGCGTCGTCGATTCAACATCGTCCATCATTTCGACGGGCCGGCGGAAGACGAGGACAACGCGCGTTACGACGAGCTTTTGCACAACATCGAACATCTCGACATTCCGAAATACCGCGACAAGGTGCGCGAGGCGCTGCGCGACGCGGAGGAGCAGTTCAAGTCGCAGTTCGTCTACAAGCTGCGCGAGGCGATCCACGACGCCAGGCGCGAATTCCGCGAGCTGAACGCGGCTCTGGAGCAGTTTTCGTTTTCGTCCGACCGCTACCGGTTTGAACTTGCGCCGAGCGAGCGCTACCGCAAGTTTTACGACGCCGTCATGGATCCGCGCGTCATGGAAGAAGGCTCGCTGTTCGACGTCGCGGGGGACGAGCGGCAGGCGGTGCTGCAGGACTTGTTCGACCGGCTTATCCGCGGCGAGGCCGGCGACATGGAGGAATTTACCGATTACCGGCGGTATCTCGATTACGACATCGTCGTAACGAGCGGCGATGCGCGGTACCGGTTTTCCCAGGTGTTGCGGGAAAAATCGGGCGGCGAAACGCAGACGCCGTTTTATATCGCGATTTTGGCGTCGTTCCACCATCTGTACGCGTCGCCGCGCGCGATCCGGCTCGCGGTGTTCGACGAGGCGTTCAGCAAAATGGACGAAGACCGCATCCGCGCCTCGCTGCGGCTCATCCGCCGGATGAACCTCCAGCTCGTGCTGGCGGCGCCGGACGAGAAGCTGCAGATCATTTTGCCGGAAGTATCGACGGTCAACGTCGTGACGCGCATCGGACATCGCTGTTTCGTCGATCTGCTCGAACATTCGGCCGGCAGGCAGGAATTTGCGGACGAAGCCGGCGGTGCGGTCGCCGGCGCCGGAAAGGAGGCGGCGTCCGAGCAGGGGACGCTGTTCTAGCGATGGCGGGAATCGAACCGGAATTCAAGGGTTCGTTCGAGAGGACGCTTTTGCGGATCTTGCTTCACAAATATGAAAACAGCCGGGCGTTCCGGTCCGGATCGGAGCTTACGCGTCCGCCGCGCTGTTCGATGGCGGACGCGGCGTTTTGCGACGACTATTTCGACGAGATGGACTTCCGGAAACGGCAGTGGATGAACGAAGTGCTGATCGATCTGGAAAAGGCGGGGATCGTTCGCGTGCGGTGGGAGCGGTTCCGTGAAGGCGAGGCAGCGGAAACCGTGCTGCTTGCGCCTTCGGGCGTCGCGGCCGCCTACCGCCGTGCAGGGCTTCGGCCGAAATCGGAAAAGCTCGAACGACTGAAGGAGCTACTCCGGCCGCTTTCCGATCATCCGTGGCCGGAGGTACGCGCCTGGCGCGACGCGGCTTTGCGGCGGATGGCGGAGTCGAAGACGGCGCCGCCGGAACTGGACGCCGACGATCCCGAGGCGGCGCGCGATCTCGTCGCCGCGCTGGCGGCGCTGCCGCAGGCGGAGGCGCGTCCGACGCTGAAACGGCTTTTCAGCCTGCACGTGTACCGCGATTCCAAACGGTTCGAGCAATCGGTCGAAGCGCGCCTGGCCGGCCTGTTGCGTCGATTGCGCGGGCTGGACGACGTCAGCGACGAGGACGTGCTGGACAGTGTCGGCATCATGCGCGCGCCGAAGCCGGTGCTGCTGGCCGGACCGGTCCGCTTGCGGGCGGCCGGGCGGACGATCGACCTTGCCGGGTTTGCGGACGGAACGGCGCTGTTTCCGGAGACGGTGTTCGCGGTTGAGGCGGTTGAAGGCGACGTCGACCGAATCGTGACGATCGAAAACCTGACGTCGTATTATTTGTGGGTGCGCCATCGCGCGGGCGGTCCGGGCGGGGACGGTCCGGGCCGCCGGGAGCTCGCCGTCTATACCGGCGGGTTTCCCGGGCGGACGCTGCAGCGATTTTTCGACGCGCTCGCATCCTGGCGCGACGCGGCGGGGCTCCGGCGCCGGCCGGACGTGTGGCATTGGGGAGACATCGATCTCGGCGGCATCCGGATCGCGGCGTTTTTGCGCGAGCGGTGGTTTCCCGATCTCGTCGCAGTGAAAATGGACCGCGACACGCTGTTCGCCCACCGGACGGAAGCGACGCCGCTGTCGTCGGCTTACGCGCGCCGCGTCCGCGAGGCGCTGGACGCCGGGACGTTCGCCGGCTGGCGGGACGTGCTCGGAGCGATGCTGGAGCTGGGCGTCCGGCTCGAACAGGAAGTCGTCGAGGCATGGAATGAGATCTGATTCGGAGCATGAATCGGTGAAGGAGGGATCTTGCCGTGCCTTACCGGGTCATCGACGGGGTGCGCGTCTGGGGCGAACCGGACATGGACACCGTTCGGCAGGCGGTCGTCTGCAGCCGGACGGGCCGGGCGGTGCAGACGTTGCTCATGGCCGACCATCACAAGGGCTACAGCCAGCCGATCGGCGGCGTCGTCGTTTACGACGGCCAAATTTCGCCGTCCGGCGTCGGCTACGACATCGCCTGCGGTAACAAGGCGGTGCGGACGACGCTGCAAGCCGATGACATTCGTCCTTCGCTGCCGCGCATCATGGACGACATTGCGGCCAACGTATCGTTCGGCATCGGCCGGAAAAACCGGAAACGCATCGACCATCCGCTGTTCGATGATCCCGACTGGGCGGTATACCGCGAAATCGGCAGGAACGTGCACGATGAGCTCAAGCGGTTGGCGCGCGAGCAGCTCGGCACGGTCGGCGGCGGCAATCATTTCGTCGACCTGTTCGAGGAAGTCGGAAGCGGCCGGCTTTGGATCGGCGTTCATTTCGGCAGCCGCGGCTTCGGGCACAAGACGGCGAGCGGGTTTTTGAACCTTGCGGCCGGACGTCCGTTTCTCGGCAAGGCGCCGGGCGAAAACATGGACCAGCCGCCGGTCGTGTTCGACATGCGGTCGGAGCTCGGCCAAATGTACTATCGCGCGATGCGGCTGGCCGGCCGTTACGCATACGCCGGCCGCGACGCCGTCGTCGAGCAGGTGTTGGCGATTTTGGGGGCGAAAGCGGATTTCGAAGTGCACAATCACCATAACTATGCCTGGGAAGAAGAGCACGGCGGCAAACGCTACATCGTCGTCCGTAAGGGGGCGACGCCGTCGGCGCCCGGACAGCTCGGGTTCATCGGCGGCAGCATGGGCGATATCTCGGTGATCGTCCGCGGCAAGGATACGCCGGAAAACCGCGATGCGTTCTACAGCACCGTTCACGGCGCCGGGCGCATCATGAGCCGCACGCAGGCGGCCGGCAAATGGAACCGGAAAACCCGCACGCGCACGGGCGGAGCGATCTCCGTCGAGCAGATGCTGGCGGCCGTCCGCGCGTTTGGCGTCGAGCTGCGCGGCGGCGACACGGACGAAAGCCCGTTCGTCTACCGGCGTCTGCAGGAAGTGCTGGACGCGCACGCCGAAACGATCGAGGTGCTGCACGTGCTCAAGCCGATCGGCGTCTGCATGGCGGGACCCCGCGACGTCGATCCGTATAAGGATTGACGCCGCGGGTTTCCTTTACTTTCGGGTGATGATGACCGTTGCCGACGATCCGTTCCACTCCACGGAAGCGCCGAGCTGTTCGGCGAGGAAGCGGGCCGGCATGTAAACGGAACCCTGAAACCGTACGGCCGGAACTCCCATCGCGACCGGACGTCCGTCAACGGTCGCCTCGCGGTCGCCGATCTTCATGCGGATCGTTTTGTCCGTCCATGGGTCGACGACGGTAACGGTGTCCGGAGGCTCCCACTGCACCTCGCAATCCAGTCTCTCGCCGACGTACCGAACGGGCAGCATGAGACGGCCTGTTTCCGGATCGATGAACGGCCGCGGTACCGCTCCCGGCGGGCCGACCTCGAAGGAAGAGGTCCGAATCTCGATCTTTTTCCGCGACAGTTTGAAATCGTCGCGCAACATGGCGAACAGGTCGGAATCGCGGTCGACGAGCCGCAGCCAGTCGGCTGTCGTCGCCAGGTCGTCGGGGTCGACGGCCTTGGTCGTATCCGGGAAAGCCGTTGACCGTTTGAATGCGGTCGCCTTTCTTTGTTCCAGTTCGACCGAAAGGCGGAACGCCCCTTCCTCTTCTTGCGATGCTTCCAGCGAAGCCGACAGCTTGCGCAGATCGAGCGACGTGTCGACGTACAGGTCAAACGTCAGCCGGCCGTCGATCGGGCCGAACCATTCTTTGCGGACCGACGGTTCTTCCAATCTCGCCTTCAGTGAAGCGACGACAGCTTTGAACTCCACAAAAAATTTTTCCAGTTCCTCCTCCGTCGGCATCGCTTCTTCGGGCAGGCGTTCCGCGAGTTCTTCATGCTCCTGAGCGGTTTTGTAAACTTGTAAAACGAGGCTTTTGAATTCTTCGCGGTCCTGGATCAAGTTATCGAGAAACTCGACGAGAAGATCGGGGATTTCGTCGTCGGCGATCGATGCGCGGATGCGGTAAAGTTGCGTCGATTCGCCGAGAACGGTCTCGACGACGGGTGAGACGTCGAGTGATTTCGGGTTCGGAACGTTGCGGACCATAAACCGCCGCATTCGCTCGTATAGAGCGCGCAGGTCGGAATTCGCCCCGCTGTTCCATATTTCCGACATCGCCCGGACTTCTTCCTCGTCGAGTTACCGGACGATCGGCTTGTTCAATCCTTTGGCTTCAAGCGCGATCTTTCCGCCGTCGGCGACGATTCGGAAAGGAACGGATCGCTCCGGCGAGCGGACGACCGCCTCCATCTCGTAATGCAGCGGGTCCGCGATGCGGTAGGAAGTCAGCTGAAGCTCGAACGATTGCCGTTCCGCAGTCGAGGCGTCGTAAGACTCCCATTTCAGGGTTGCCTCGCCCTCGACGGGCCACGGATCGTACATCTTCATCCAAACGTCGTCCAGCGAAACGCCGCCCGTGGGCCGGCAGCCAGCCAATGCGGCCGCAAGGGCGAGCACGAACAGGACGACGGTGATGGCGGGTTTTTTCATACGTTTCATTCGTTCCCCTCTCCCCGGTTAGATTTTCATAACATAATTCGATTATGCCTGATTGAATAGGTCGGACGCAACAGGTACGGAAGTATCAGATCGTTTGATGCATTCGGCTTTATGTGAAAATTTTGCTGTAGATTTTTTGCGGAAAATGTCGTATAATTCCTCATGTTTTCGAAACGACGCCTCCGATTTTTCATACCGACAAGGGGTCGCGCCCATGAATGAGTCCGGATTAATGCACCGGTTGAACGTGTTGAGGGAACGTTTGTCGAAACTGGTCGAAGAAACAGGAACCTTCACCCATCCCAAAGTGATCGCTCTGAGCCAAGAAATCGACGACCTCGTCGTCAAGCTTCAACGTCAACGTTTGAACGCCGTCAAACGTTGACGGGAAAAGGCGGGAGATCGTCATGCACGTCCGCTTACGGCTGTTCGTCGCGGGAAGGCTTGTCTGCGAAGATCGACTGGATATCGACTACAGGAAGATACAAAATTTATCAAAAGAGGAGATCGAATCCGCCATCGATGTCCTCGTCCGCGATTGGGCGGATCGCGTGATCCGGATCGAGTGGGAAACGGAAAACGAGGGGGAAGAGCAAGGCAGCACCTAAGGCCGACGCTCTTCCCTTTTTGTTCGGTTTGGGCTGCAGCAGTCGATCGGATGGCTGAGCGGTTCGCCGAGCATCATCTCGCGCAGAAGCCGGCCGGTCGCCGGCGCCAGCAGAATGCCGTTGCGGAAATGACCGGCGGCGACGAACAGTCCCGGCAGTTCCTCGATCGGGCCGATCCAAGGCAGGCCGTCGGGGGTTCCCGGACGCAGGCCCGCCCATGTGGCGACGAACCGCGCGCGCCGTATGACCGGCAACAACGCGGATGCGACCTGATGAAGCTCGGCGACGGCCGCGGCGGTCGGCGTCTTGTCGAAGCCGGCATATTCTTGGGTGGCGCCGATCCAGAGGCTGCCGTCGGCTTTCGGCACAATGTAGCACCCGCGGGTATAGACCGTTTTGCGGATGACGGGACGATCGGGCGACAGGGCGTAGCATTGCCCTTTGACTGGCTCGACGGGAAGCCGGACGCCGATCGTCTGAAGCAGGGCCGAGCTCCAGGCGCCTGCGGCGACGACGACCGCTTCGGCGAACACGTCTCCGTCGGTGGTCCTGAGGCCGACGGCACGCCCGTTTTCCGTCAAAATGCCGAGAACCGGCGTATGTTCCCGAAACCGTACGCCAAGGCCCGCGGATGCAAGCCGGAGCGCCTCGGCCAGTCGGACGGGATGTACCTGGTGGTCGTCCGCAAAAAAATAACCGCCGCGCACGTCGGGGGAAAGTTCCGGCTCGATCCGGCGCAACCCGTCGCCGTCCATCCAGACGGCGCCCGGAATTCGTTCCCCCCGCGCGCGCAGTTCTTGTTCTTCTTCTTCGTCGAGCGCCGCGCGGATGATGCCTTCAGCCCTATATTCGATCGACACGGACGAGCGGGCTTCCAGTTCCGCCGCCCAGGACCGGTATAAACTTCTGCTGAACAGGCAAAGCCTGAAAAAGTCGTCGCCCTGGTGCGCTTCCGCCTCGGCGCCGAGCATGCCGGCCGCCGCGGCGACGGCTTCTCCGTGCAGGGGGCCGCGCTCGACGATGACGACGGAACAGCCAGCTTTTACCAGTTCATAGGCGACGGCTAGTCCGATGACGCCTCCGCCCGCGACGGCGACGTCCCAGATCCGGTTCATGCCGCAAACGACCTCCTTCACTTCCGTTAAAGCGGCGGCGAGCCGGGATAAGCGTCGAGCGCCTCCCGAAACCGGCGCGCGGCCGATTCCGGATCGGGCGACTCCCAGATGCCGGACATGACCGCGATGCCCGCGCAACCGGTGGCCAACACTTCGGCGACGCGTTCCGGCGTAATGCCGCCGATCGCCAGAACCGGCACGGCGACGGCGGAAACGACGCGCGCCAATTCCGCCGTTCCGCGCGGAGCAAGCCCCGGCTTGGAAGCGGTCTCGTATACGTGGCCGAACAAAACGTAATCGGCGCCGGCTGCCGCCGCGCGTCGGGCTTCCGCTTCCGAATGAACGGAACAGCCGAAACGAAGCGACGGCCATTGCCTGCGCACCGCATCCGGCGGCAGACTGTGCGAGGCGAGCTGGACGCCGCCGACGCCCGCCGCCAGCGCGACGTCGATCCGGTCGTTGACGACGATGCGGTCGGGGCCGAGCGTTTCGGCCAAAGCTATGGCCCACTCGAACAGTTCGCGGGCCGGGCGGTGTTTTTCCCGGATGTGGACCGCCTGCACGGCGTCACGGAATGCGGGCCCGGACGCGATGCGCAACACCTCGTCGAGCGACTGCCGTCCGGTCGTGATCGCGTGCAAAACGCGCGCATGCATAAGAGTCCGCCTTCCGTACTTCGAAATCCCCTTATGCTAAAAATATTAGTGAAGAAAAGAGGCCCCGGCAAGTCGTTCGCATCCGACTGGAACAAAAGTCATGGTGAAACTTATTGGATTGTTAAAGTGTCAAGATATGATGGGAAGATATAACCAAGGAAGGAGATACGTCGAAGAAGAAGAAGTTATTGCTCGTTTCTTTTATTTTGTATGTTCCATTGTTTTGGAATGCAGTCCAAGCGGAGGATAAATATTTTGACGCTCAAACGGGAGAGATAAAGAGATAAACCAAAGAAGCGTGGAAATATTGAATGGATTGGTAGATAAACATTATCTCTTATTCGAGACAGGGATTCAGCCGTCTGTTTCCTCAGGGATTGTTGATGACTTCAAACTTCTTCTGTTTGGACGACGGAGTTAGCGACGGCCATTGCCTGCGCACCGCATCCGGCGGCGAGCTGTGCGAGGCGAGCTGGACGCCGCCGACGCCCGCCGCCAGTGCGACGTCGATCCGGTCGTTGACAACGGAAATGTATCATCAAATCGAGGATCAGCCGAGCAATTGGCGCGCTAACCCGGGAACGTCGGTGACGATACCGTCCGCTCCGGCTTCCGCGGCTTGCAGAATCTCATCCGGTTTGTTCAGCGTCCAGACGATCACGCGCCATCCTTCTGCCTGAAACCGTGCGATCTCATCCCGGTTCGTCAGAGCGCCGCAGACCGATACCGCCTCGACTCTCTCGCCGAAATCGCGCACCAGTTTCACAGGATCGAGCAGCGCCGCCATGTAGACGAGGCCGATCCGCGCTTCCGGCGCAGTGCGTTTCAGACGGTACAGCATCCGGTGGTCGAAAGACGCAAACAGCACCGATCTCATCCGATCGCGATCGCGGACACACCGAAGCACGTGTTCCTCAAGCCGGCCGTTCCAATCGTGTTTCAGTTCGATGATGACTTCGATATGAGGCGGGATCAGCTCCAACGCCTCAACGAGCAAAGGTATACGTTCTCCGGCGAACTCGCGGCCGAACCGGACGCCGGCGTCGTACGCACGTAGTTCGGCGACCGTCATGTCGCGGATTGCGCCGCACCCGTCCGTCGTCCGGTCGATCGTCGCGTCGTGGCAAACGACGGGCACGCCGTCCCGCGACAGGTGAACGTCCAGCTCGATCATGTCGCATTGCCGTTCGACGGCACGACGGAACGAGGCGATCGTATTTTCAGGCGCCTCGCCGGCTGCGCCGCGATGCCCGATGACGAGCGGTTTTGACGCGAAATTCACGGCGCATACCCCCGGTTACCGCAGGAGTTTTTCCGCTTTCGCGGCCGCTTGGGCGACCGCCTGCTCGGCCGATATGTTTTTGTCGATGACCGCCCGCTGCAGTTCGGTCATGATCAGCTCCTGCATTTCCTTGTACGCGGGGATCATCGGCCGCGGCCGGGCGTAAGCCAGCTGATCCAGCGCAACTTGAAACTGCGGTATTTCTTTGAATCGTTGCTGCATCTCAGGCGTTTCGGCCGCCGATCGAGATGTCGGCAAATAGCCGGTCGACATGCTGCCGAACGCGGCCTGTTCCGTGGACGTCACCCAGCGGATAAACTTCCACGCCGCCTCTTTTTTCGTCGATTTCGACAATAGAACAATGTTGGCGCCTCCCGTCGGGACGGCATACTCTTTGTTTTTCGGCAAAAACGCCGTGCCGAGTTCGAATTTGCCTTTCGCCTGTTCCAGCCGTCCGGCGAGGCCGCCCGTCGACGAAAACATCATGCCGACCTGTTGGTTGAAAAAATCGGTGTCCGCGACCGTCCAGGCGTTGTACTTTTCGCCGGGCGGGAATTTCATAATGCCTTCTTCGATCATTTCTTTCCAGAAGCGGATCGGGGCGGCGCCTTCTGGTGAGTTGAACGCCACCTTCGTGCCGTCTTCTGAAAGGATGGATCCGCCGGATTGGAACACAAGCGCTTCGTAAAACCAGATGTCGATCGGCGTCGTGAATCCCCAGCGTTTGTCTTTGATCGTCAGGGCACGGGCGTAGCGGCGCAGTTCTTCCCATGTCTTCGGTCCGGCCGGGTCGAGACCGGCTTCCTTCAGCATCGACACGTTCATGTACATGATCGGCGTGCTCCGGAAAAACGGAAGGGCGACCAGTTTGCCGTCCCAATACGAGTTCAGCATCAGGCCCGGCCAGAAATCGTTCAGGTCGACGCCGTCGCGTTTGACGTACGGTCCCAGGTTTTCCAGAGTTCCCGGGTGCGCGAACGCGCCGACGGAGGCGATCTCGATAATCGTCACGTCGGGCGGTCGTCCGGCCGCGATCGCCGCCAGCACTTTCGCGTGGTTTTCGTAATAATCTCCCTGATAAGAGGCTTTCACGACGATTTCGCTCTGGGACGCGTTAAAACGGCGAACCAGTTCCTCGACGGTTTTGCCGGCCACGCCGCTGTACGGGTACCAGAACTCGATTTCAGTCGCAGAGCCGGTGGTGCGGGACGGCTCGGCCTGGGCGCCGCCGGTCGCGGCGGTCGGTTGCGGATTGATCGGTCGTTCTTCCCGACCGCAGGCGGATACGGTTACAAGTAAGGCGATACCGAGCAAAACGTTCCAAACTTTCATGTTCGGATCTCCTCCTATTTCAGACCGGTGTACGTAAAAGCGCGCACAATATGGCGCCGGGCCGCAAAGAAGGCGGCGAGTATCGGTAAAACCAGCATGACATTGCCCGCCATGATCACTTGCCAGGCATTTCCCCCTTCGATGTCTTTGAGCCGCGCGATGCCGACCGCAAGCGTCCGAAGCCGGTCGGAATCGGTCATGATGAGCGGCCAGAAATAGTCGTTCCAATGGGCGATCAGGCTGAACAGCGCAAACGTGGCGAGCATGGGCTTGGCCATCGGAACGAAGATGCGCCACATCGTGGTCCATTCGCCGGCGTTGTCGAGCCTGGCCGCTTCTGCCGTTTCGTCCGGCACTTGCATGAATGCCTGCCGCATCAGAAAGATACCGAACGCACTAGCTGCAAACGGTACGACAAGTGGGACGAACGTGTCCATCAGTCCGAGACGACTCATCAGAACGTAAACTGGCACGAATGTGATTTGCGGCGGCATCATCAGCGACGCCAGAACCAGGCCGAACAGCGCCCGTTTGCCCGGAAACCGGAACCGCGCGAACGCATAGGCGGCTGGGATGATCGTGACGAGTTGCAGGAGCAGGACGGATACGGCGACCATGACGCTGTTGCGCAAGTAAGTCGGGAACGGGCCGGACTTCCACGCCTCTGAGAAATTTTCCCAGTGAAGCCGTTCGGGAATCCAGATCGGCGGAAACACGAGCGTTTCCTGAAGCGATTTCAGCGCGGTCGTCGCCATCCAAGCGAACGGAAAGACGAAGACGAGCGATACGAGCGACAAAAGGACGACGTCGAACGTTTTAGAAGCGGCGTTTCTCAAGGCGGATACGGTGGTGACCGGCACAGTGTGCGAAGCGGATCGGGAAAGCGGGGCCGAAGCCGGCAGGCCGACCGGGCCGGTTCGCACGTTGAGACGGTTCATGAGCGAGAACCTCCTTTATCGATAATGAATTTTTTTAGATATAAACCCAAAGTAAAGGAAAGTCATGACGAAAACCAGAACGAGCAGAACGACGCCGGCGGCCGACGCATAGCCGATTTTGAAATATTCGAAGGCGTTCTCGTACACGTAATACACCAGCATGTTCGTGGCGTTGACGGGACCTCCCTGCGTCATGACGGCGATCGTGTCGAACACTTTGAACGAATCGATCGAATTGACGACGAGCAGGAAAAAGGCGGTCGGTGACAACAGCGGCAGCGTTACTCCGACGAATTTATGCCATGGCGAGGCGCGATCGAGTTCCGCCGCTTCGTGCAGTTCTTTTGGAATGTTTTGCAAGCCTGCGATTAGGACTAGCGCGTTGTAACCGGCATTTTTCCAAACCTGTACGAGCGCAAGGGACGCAAGCGCGGTGTCGGGATGCGTCAGCCAGGGAAACCGCCCCAGACCGAGGGATACGAGTAACGCGTTGAGCAGCCCGAATTGTGGGTCCATCATCCAGAGCCAAAGCAGAGAGACGGAAACGAGTGAGACAATGTGCGGGCTGAATACGGCCGCTTGGGCGAATCCCCGAAGCGCGCCGCCGCGGTTCAGCCAAAGCGCGAGCGCCAAGCCGACCGTCAGCCCGGCTGTGACGCACAATCCCGTATACAGAAACGTATTGACCAGGACGCGTCGAAAATCGGGATCTGCGGCGAGTGAGAGGTAATGTTCAAACCCGACGAACGTTTTCACCGGATCGATCATGTTCCACGACGTCAGGCTGAGCCGGATCAGATCGACCGCAGGATAGACGGTGAACACGCCCAGCATGGTGACGGCTGGGGCGATCATGACATAGGGAGCGAGCCGCGCACGAACCATGGACATTCCTCCTTCCTAGATCAAATAAAAATACCCCCTTCTCCGGCCAACGCGAAAAACGGTATCCGGACTGGAAGCGACCGTCCGACCTGCGTTGCGCCGGCAAGGGGTTTTCTCCCTGACTCAACCCGCCTGCGGCTTTTTCAATCTCAGCATAATTTGGTTATGTCAGAGCAGCATCAACACCAATTCAGGATTTCGTAAAAAAATTATAGGTTCCAAAAAGACGGATGGCCGATCGAGACGAAGTCGGCGCCGCTGGCGAGCGCCGCCTCGATCTCCTCCGGGCGGCGGATCAGTCCGCCGACGATGAGCGGCCTGCCGACGACAGACTTGGCCTCGCGAATGATGCGGGGCATCAATCCCGGCATCAGTTCGACTTCGTCGGGATCGGCGGTCTTGATCATGCGAAAAGCCGTCTGGAGGGCGGCCGTATCGATCGCAAAAATTCTCTGGATGCACGGCAGCCCGATTTGTTTGGCCGCAACGACCGCGTTCGATTTGGTCGTGACGATGCCGTCGACTCCGAACGTTTCCGCCAAATACGCGATTCCGCTGGCGTCGCGTCCAAGCCCGGCCACCATTTCGAGATGGACGAAGACTCGTTTTCCCGCGTCGTGCAGACGCTTGACGACCGACGCCAACCGGCCGATTTCCCCGGCCATCAGGTTGACGCGACTGACCGTGCCGGCGGCGGCGAGCGGAATTTGCTCTTCTCGCGTGACGGAAGCGATGATCGGCAACCTGTTCATTATGCCACCCCGGATCGTCCGGATCGAATCAGGTGTCGGCTTCTCTTCGATGATAACGTTGTTTTGTCATCGGAGTGTTAGTCTCGACGGCCGTTTTTGCATCCGGGGCTTGTCTCCCGATCACCGGCTTGGGTATGCTAAGAACGGGGTCATTCACGCCAGACCGCTGTCGTTTCGGGAGGAATCGCCTTTCCATGTTCAATCTTCTGGTCGCGCTCGACGCCAACTATCTCCCGGCTCTCCGGGTGATGCTGAAGTCGATGTTCGTCAACCATCCGGACGAGTCGTTCGCCGTCTATTTCATGCATTCCGGCATACCGGACAAGGATGTCGGCGAACTCCGGCGGTTCGTGGAAAGCGAAGGGCACCGGCTTTACCCCGTCGCGGTCGACGCCGGACTGTTCGCCGACGCGGTCGTATTCCGCCATTATACGAAAGAAATGTATTATCGCCTGGTCGCACATCGGTTTTTGCCGGAAAACGTCGATCGCGTGCTGTATCTCGACCCCGACATCGTGGCGATCAATTCGGCGACGGCGTTTTACCGGACCGATTTCGGCGACTGTTATTTCGTCGCGTCCGAACATACGCCGGCCGTCAAAATGACGGCGAAATTCAACCAGTTCCGGCTCGGCATTCCTCAGGCCAAAGGGTATTTCAACAGCGGCGTGCTGCTGATCAACGTCGAGCGTATGCGGAAGGAAGCCGACGTGGAAGACGTTTTCCGGTTTTTGAAGGAAAACCGCCATCGGCTCATTTTGCCGGATCAGGACGTCCTGAACGGGCTGTATTGGGATAAAATCAAGCCGGTCGACTGTCTCATTTACAATTTCGATGCGCGGTATTACGAATTTTTCAAACTGATTCCCCATCACAAAGTCAATTTAAAATGGATCGAGGAAAATACGGTTTTCATCCACTATTGCGGAAAGCGAAAACCGTGGCACCCCTCCTATAAAGACGAGCTCGGCCGTTTTTATTACCGCTATGAAAACATGTTGCGGGCGGCCGAAAGCGGAAGCGGCGCTGGCTGAGCGACGGCCGGGCGACGCGCGGCGAATGCGCGGCGCGGTGTTCGCGCCGCGGCCCGCGGCGTTCACGTTCGGATTCCGGGCGCATATCCTGTGGGTGTCGGAAAAACGCCCGCAGGAGGTGAACGTCCGTGCCGGTCGTTCGCGAATCGCACGTCGTTTATACGGTTCAGCCGGGAGATACGCTGTACTTGGTCGCGATACGCCTCGGCAGTTCGGTGGAAGCGATCCGGCGCGCCAATGCCGTTTATCCGCCGATGACCGATCCCGACCGAATCGAACCGGGATGGCTGCTCGTCGTGCCGACGCCGGCAATTCGCCCCCCGCGCGTGATTCACGTGGTGGCGCCCGGCGACACGCTGTACGGCATTGCCCGCCGTTACGACGCTCACGTCGACCTGCTGGCCGGCGTCAACCGCATCGCTTATCCCGACTGGCTCGCCGTCTCGCGGCTTTTGTGGGTGCCGGCGTTCGTCCATGAAATCGCACAGGGCGATACGTTGTGGCGGATTGCGCGGCATTACCGGATTTCGACGCACGACATCGTCGCCGCCAACGAGGGACGACCGGGCTTTTCGCCCGATTTGCTCTATCCCGGTTTCCGCCTGCTGCTTCCCTTGCCTTCGACGCGCAACATCGCGGTGACGCTTCCGTTGCCCGGCGATCTGGTGCAAAACGGGGACCGCGTCGAGGGATTCGCCCGCGCGTTCGAGGCCCACGTGCTCGTCCAGCTGCGCGACGACAACGGGGAAACGGTGTCCCGCGAACGCGCGATTACCGCTTGGGCCGGGGCTCCGGCATACGCTTATTTCACGGGGACGCTCGTTTTCGACCGGCAACCGACCGCCCGCGGCGGATTTCTGTGGGTCTATACGCGCAGTCCCCGCGACGGCCGTATCGCCGATCTGACGGAAGTGCGCATCGAGTTCGGACAGAGGCAGGATTGACCGGTTTTTTTCCCGCCGCGATCGTGGTATGATCGTCCGGGGGGAATCAAGGGGCATGTGGATGGCGCTGGCGTTGGGAGCTGCTGTCTGTTTCGGGCTGCGCGGCGTTTTGTACCGGAAGACTTCTCAGAAAACACGGGATTGGCAGCTTTTGTTGTGCGGCGGGTTTTTGACCGGGGCGATCGTCAGTTTGGCGCTCGCTCTGGCCGCGCGGCAGCGATGGACCGCAGACGTTTGGATCGGCGCGGTGATGGGGGTTCTGTCGTTTGCTGGAAACGCGAGCATGTATCGCGGCCTGGCCGTCGGCAAGACGTCGATCGTGGCGGTTTTGTCGGGGCTTCCGCCTGTGGTCGCGGCGGCGGCCGCTTATTTTTTTTGGGGGGAGCGGCTGAACGCCTTTCAGGCGACGTCGTTCGTCCTCATCATGGCGGCCGTCCCGCTGCTCAAGCACGGCGGCGGTTGGTCGGGATCCGGAGCGGTCTGGGGTCTTCTGACGATGCTGTTTTTCGGGCTGAACGACGCCGCAGGCAAGCAAAGCGCGCGCTTGGGAGCCGATATCTTCCCGGTCATGTTCGCCATGTTCGCGACGGGGACGAGCCTGTTCGCGCTGGCGCAGGCGTTCGGCCGGCGCCGCGGGGGCGGACGGCGAGGCGGCGGAGCAGGGGATCCGGACTCGGCCGGTCACGCGTCCTGGGGGCCGCTGGAGACGTTCGCGAAAGGGATGGCCGTCGGGCTGACCAATGTCGTCGGCCTGACGTTCATGCTGTCCGCCATGCGCACGGGGCCGACCGCGCTCGTGTCGGCGATCGCCGGCCTGAATGTGCTGCTCTTGCTGTTGTACGGGAGACTGGCGCTTCGCGAATCGTTCACGCGTCCCGAACTGGCGGGAATGGCGCTGGCGCTGTCCGGTGTCGTGCTGTTGCGCCTGTTCGGTTGATCAGTTAGTTGGTCGAGCGTTGGTCGAGCACTTGACAAGTGTCTTCCGATCGGCTACAATAGGCGCCAAAGAACGGAAGCACCGTTCGGTTGCGTGAGTGCCCTCATGCGCTCGCTTTTGCGCATGAGGCCGCACGCATCCGGCGGTGCTTTTCGTTTTTTTATGCTATAATCCGGAGAAAGGAGCCTTCCCATGTCCCGGCGCATCTCCCACGACCGGCTCTTCAAACAGCTCATCTCGACGTTCTTTGAAGACTTCATGACCTTGTTTTTTCCCGACGCCGCGCGCCATATCGACTTCTCCCACCTTTCGTTCCTGCGCCAGGAGCTGTTCA
>MOXJ01000032.1 GCA_002507565.1 Candidatus Reconcilbacillus cellulovorans | reverse complement strand
TTCTCATTAAGTTCTATCCAAGGGCGCTTCGGGTGTCGAAGATGAAATCATGCGAAAACGCGAGAAAAACGAAGAAAACATTAATTTATTGAGGGAGGTTTTGAAACGGCATGAGCATCATGCGGAGAATTCGCGATTTGACGGCGGCCTACAGTTGCGAGTGGCCGAGCGGGGACGGGCGGGACCCGGTTCGGGAGATTGACGCTGCGCTGGCTGATTGTTGTCGGCGGATCGCGGAGTCGGAACAGCTGTACCGGCAAATCCGGCTGCATCTGTCGGAGCTGCTCGCCCGCGCGAGGGAAGCCGAGGAAGCGGCCGGGCGGCGGGCGAAGCAGGCCGAACTGGCGCTGCGGGCCGAGGAAGAGGATCTTGCGCGTCTGGCGGTCAGGGACAAAATCCGGCATGAGGAAGACGCAGCGCGCTACCGCAGGTTGTACGAAGAATGCGCGGCGGCGGCGGCGGAGTTGAAAGTCCGCCTGGACGAATGGCGGGAGGAGTACGCGGCGCTTTTGTCGCGGCGCGACTATGTGCTGGCGAGGCTGGAAACGTACCGGTTGCGCCGTCGGCTGAGCGAACGTCCGCTTGGCGGACGGATCGTATATTCGGACGTGCTCGAGCGCCTGGAAGAACGTCTTCGCGAACTGGAAAGGGAGACCGAGGCGTTGCGGGAAGTCCGGAGGCTGACGGAAAGGGTGGATCGCTTATGAGACTGTATCGGTCGTCGCGGGACAAAAAGCTGTTCGGCGTCTGCGGGGGGCTTGCGGAAAGTTTCGGCGTCGATCCGACGCTCGTGCGGCTCGTCGTCGCGCTGACGACGGTGTTTTCCGGCGGAACGATGGCGTTGATTTATTTGGTCGCGGCGGTCGTCATGCCGAAAGATCCGTATGGGCACGCCGGCGCCGTTCCGTACGGCTCGCCTTCATACGGTCCGGCGCACGGTCCGGGGGCCGGAACATCTTACGGGGCGCAGCCGGGCTACGGTCCTCGGGCGCACGATCCGTGTTGCCGCAGCTGGCCGCCGGGGGCGGAGACGAAAGCGGGCTACGGCGTCGGCTATGCCGGCGGTTACGGCTACGGAGCAGGGGCCGGCGGCGTGCACGATCCCGCTTCCTCGCCGATCGACGAAGCGATGCGGGATTTGGAGAAAAAGGCGCTGCTTAAAGAAATCGAGCGGTTGAAGGCGAAACTCGCCCAGTACGAAAACGGCCTGCGTGAAAACGGCGACGATCGGCCGAAACCGGAGAAAGGAGACTGAAAACGATGAGCGTGTTCAGACGAATCGGCGACTTGACGAAAGCGACGGTTCATGAAATTTTGGACAAACTGGAAGATCCGGTGATGATGCTGAATCAGTATCTCCGCGACATGGAAGACGAGATCGCGCGCGCTGAGGTGACGGCTGCCAAGCAGATGGCGGCCGAGCGGAAACTGAACGAGCAGAAGTCGGAGGCCGAGCGGCGGGTCGGCCAGTGCGAGGCGGAGGCCGAGCGGGCGCTTCTGGCCGGCGACGAACCGGCGGCCCGGGCGGCGCTGGAGCGCAAGCTGTATTTCCAGTCGCGCGCCGCTGAGCTGGCGAATTGGCGCGAGGAGGCGCGGAAACGTTCGGAGGAGCTGTTGCGGCAGTTGCGCGAAATGAAAGAAGACTATTACCGCATGCGCCACAAGCGCAACGAGCTGGCGGCCCGAGCGCAGATGGCGCAGGCGAGAAAACAGATGGCCGAATTCGGCGCGGCGCACGCGTTCGAGGCGGGCACGGCCGCCCGCGGGTTCCAACGCATCGAGGAAAAAATTTTGCGTATGGAAGCCGAAGCGGACATTGCGGCGTCGCCCTTCGCCGCGCCTGGTTACGCGGTATCGCCGGCCGCTTCGCCTTTCGTCGGAACGCCGCAAGCACAGGACGAACGGCGCGAGCGCGTCGAGGAGGAATTGCGTGCGCTGAAGGCGAAACTTAACGGCGATGCCTGATACGGCGACGCGCTAGAAGCGGACGGACGACCGGCGACGGCGTCCGTTCGTTCCATTTTGGTCCAGAAGGAGGCGGGCGGCGATGCGGGAAAAGCACGGGCGGACGGCGATGGTGCTGCTGGCCGCCGGTTTGTTTCTGGTGCTCGATCGAATTTTCGATCCGGTCACGCTCGCCGCATTGACGGCGGTCGCCCTCGGCGTTTACCGGGCGTCGGTGCGCGCCGACGGCGTCGGTTACGCCGCGATGGCCGCCGGGACTCTTTTCTTGATGGTAGCGCATTGGCCGCTGCTCGTGTTGCTGGCAGTGGCGGCTTCCGTCTTTTTTTATGCGCGCGCCCGCGACTGGCGCCGGTCGGCGGCAGGGGCGCGGTTCGGCGGTCTGGTGCGCAGCCTGAGATGGGAGCGCGCGCCGTTCGTGCTGAGCGACGCTCAGGTGTTGTCTTTGGTCGGCGAGGTGCGGATCGATCTGTCGCTGGCGATGCCCGAACGGCCGGAGACGACCGTCGAGCTGGAGGGGATTGTCGGCGACGTGCGATTGATCGTTCCCGACGACTGGCGTGTGGAGGTCGAAGGATTCGCCGTGTTCGGCGAGTTCCGGGCTCCGGGCCGCCGGGAATCCGGTCTTTGGCATCGGTTCGTCTGGCGGTCGCCGGGCCGGCCGACTTTCGACGGCGATTCCGGGCCGGTGATGAAACTTGTCGTCCGCTGTTTCGTAGCGGATGTTGAGATCATTCGGCTGTGAAGCGGAGGCGGCCGTGGATGCGCGGGCGGACCGGCGGGATCTGGCGCGAGATCGCGGGAACGGTGTTGTACGGTTGGTGCGTGCTGGCCGTCGCGGCGTATGCGTCGACGACGTTCGGCCTTTTTCCCGTAGAGGACCGGTGGGCGGAGGCGGCTGCGGTTTTCGGCATTGCGGCCTTGGGCGCGTCGGGGCTCGGCGCGGCGGTCGGCTATTGGCGTGCAAGTCGGGTACGCCGGCGGATCGATGAGCTGGACGGATGTCTCACGGCCTGGGAAAAGGGCAATTTCAGTTATCCCGTTCCTGCGTTCGAGGACGAGGCGTTCGGGCGTTTGGCGGAACGATTGGGCGATATCGGCCGGATTTGGCAGGAACAAATTTCTTCCTTGCAGCGGCTGTCGTCGCACAATGCGGAACTCGCCGAAAAAGCGAAAGCGGCCGCTGCCAACGAGGAGCGTCAGCGTCTGGCGCGCGAGTTGCACGACGCGGTCAGCCAGCAGCTGTTCGCGATTTCGATGACGGCGACGGCGGCGCGCAGGGAGATTGAGCGCGATGCGGAGCGGACGAAGCGTCAGCTCGAATTGATCGAAGAGATGGCGGCGGTCGCGCAGTCCGAAATGCGCGCGTTGTTGTTGCATTTGCGCCCGGTCGCGCTGGAAGGCCGGCCGCTCGCGCACGGTTTGGCCGCGCTTTTGGCCGAACTGCGTTCGAAGGTGCCGATGGACATCGCTTGGGAGTTCGAAGAGCCTTTATCGCTGCCGAAAGGAATCGAGGATCATTTGTTCCGCATCGCGCAGGAAGCGCTGTCGAACGCACTCCGGCATTCGCGGGCGACGCGGCTCGAAGTTAAATTGTTCAGATCCGGCGATGCCGTCCGTCTGCTTGTCCGCGACGACGGCGTTGGGTTCGATCCGGCCGCCGCGAAACCGGCGGCTTACGGGTTGGCGACGATGCGGGAGCGCGTGAGCGAGATCGGCGGAACGATGCAGTTGGTGACGGCGCCCGGGCGCGGGACGCGCATCGACATTCGCGTTCCGGTACTGCCCGGTACGCATGAGGAAGGAGCGGATCGCAGTGAAATCGGCGGATACGATGAAACCGATTAAAGTGCTGTTGGTCGACGACCACGAAATGGTGCGGATCGGTCTTTCGGCGATGCTGGCGACGGAAGAAGACGTCGAGATCGTCGGGGAAGCTGCTTCCGGTGAAGAAGCGCTCGCGCTCGCCGAGGCGTTTCGCCCCGACGTCGTGTTGATGGATCTCGTCATGGCCGGCATGGACGGTATCGAGACGACGCGGCGACTCGTCCGCCTGCTGCCGGACTGCAAGGTGATCGTGCTGACGAGCTACGTCGACGACGAGAAGGTGTACCCCGCCATGGAAGCAGGAGCATTCGGATACTTGCTCAAGACGTCGAGGGCCGCCGACATTACCCGTGCGATCCGCAACGCGGCGGAAGGAAGACCAACGTTAGAACCTCAGGTAGCGACCAAAATGATCAGCCGATTTCGTCGTTTCGGGGAAACGCCGCCGCATGAAGAACTGACCGAGCGCGAGCGTGAAGTGCTGCGGCTTGTCGCGAAGGGGAAATCAAACCGGGACATCGCGGAAGAGCTCGGCATCGGCATCAAAACGGTCAAGTTCCATCTGTCGAACATTTTCGCCAAACTCGGCGTCGAGGACCGGACGCAGGCCGTCGTTTACGCGTTCCGTCACGGGCTGGTCGACGAATAGTCGAACAGGAGGCCGGGGGTGACAGCGGGGGCGACGCGGCGGCCGTCGCGCGCGTACAGCGTGGAAGTGCGATGCGCCGTTCCGACGATTTCGGCTAAAAGGTCGGGCATCCGGCCGATCAGTTCGGCGAGCGCGCCGTACGTCCGCGACGCCCACCCTTGCGGGCCGGCGACGGCTTCGGGCGGGACATATCCGATCTGTTCCCAAGCTTTCAGGAAGCGTTCGGGATCGAAGCGAAGCAGCCCCGGCGCGTCCGCGTCTTGGCGGTCGTCCGCTTCATCTGCGGCCGCCGGGACGATCCCCCATGCCGGAATGCCGGCGTTTTTTCCATCGACCCCTGCGGAGATCATCCGGTCGAATTCGGCCAAAAGCCTGGGCAGCCGCGCGGCGGTCCGCCGGAACCGATTGTAGGTCTCGACGGCCGTTTCGAGCTGGCGAGAAGCGGCGGCGCGGTTGGGGCGGATGCGGACGACGGCTTCCAGGGAAGTTTGGCCAGCGGGCGGGTTCCATTCCACGGTAACGTTGCGGTTGTCCAGCTCGATCCGATTGACGCCGCTTGTAAACGGTCCGGAGCCGTTGACGAGGTATTCGGCGTCCTGTGCGGGTGCGGCGGGGCGGTCGAGGCCGAGCTGCGCGAGCAGGTCGCCCTTGACGTCGCGCAAGGAAAAAGAGCCGGTCCGACCGGTTTCGGCGGCGCGGACGACGAGGCTGACCGTTTCCGCGCCGTCGGCGTCGGTCCGGCGGCGGATGCGGCAGTGGATACCGGCATGCGTCTCATGGAGTGCGGAGGTGATTTTGACGAAAAGCTGGGTTGCGGAATCGGTCGGAAAGGCGACGATCGTCCGGCGGAAAACGCCTTTTTTCGTTTCGAGCTCGATTTCGTAAACGCCGACCAGGTTTTCTGGAATTTTCACGAGAGCCGAAAACGACCGGCTGATATAGGTATGCGCTTCGGCGCAGCGCAAAACGTGGATCCGGTATTCGGCCACGGCCGCACCGCGAAAGGCTCGGACGCGGACATGGTCGGAAGGTTCGGCTTCCGCTTCACGAACGTGCCAGACCGACAGCGGGGAAGCGGCGGACAGTTTCACGAGCGCCGTCTGAAGACGAAAAAGCTCGTGGATGACGTCACCCAGCCGGCGCGCCGCCGTTCGCATGTCCGGTTGCCCGTCGGCTTCGGGCGGTTTCGCGTCTGTTGGCCGACGATGGTCCGGATGCCGAAAACGGCGTTCAGGATCGCCGTCTTCGTCGTTTTGCCGCAGATCGGGATCGACCCGAAATGTCGAAAGCCGATGAAACGTCCGATACCGGTTGTATCGTTCGACAGGGTGTACGGCGTCGGTCGTCAGCATCGACGAACGCCTCCGGTCGGAAGCAGCTTTATCATCATTGTACAACAATTTGCGGCGCTTGCGGAGTCGCCGCGGAGCGACCGGTCATAAAATGAACGGACGATTCGCCGGGAGGGAACGGGCATGAGCGGTGGGGCGATGGGATGCCGGGTGCGCATCCGGCCGGCGCGAGAGACGGATTTTCCGGTGTTGTACCGGCTTGTGCGGGAGGAAGTGTTGCCGTACGCGCAACAGTCGTCGCCCGGTCTTCGCGTGACGCCCGACGAACTACGGCTCCGGCTGCGGCGGTCGGCGGTGCTGGTCGCCGTTCGCGGCGCGTCTGGCAGACGGCGCGGCGGTGCGGTGATCGGGTTTGTGTCCGTGATCGCCGCGCCCGGAGATCGCTTTCGAGCGGACGGCGGGGACGTGGAGCTGAAGGGCGGAGACGCGTGGATCGACCTGATCGCGGTCGCTCGTTCGATGCAAGCGAAGGGCGTCGGATCGCGCTTGATCAAAACCGCTGAGTCGCTCGCCGAAAGACGCGGCGCCGGCCGCGCATGGGTAATCGTCGACGCGGCGAACCGGCGCGCCATGGCGTTTTACGGTCGGCACGGGTACGCGGATTACGGCGCCTGGCCGACGCCGTCGCATCGGCTGATGGGAAAATCGCTCGGCGGCGGTTAATCGGTCAAAATCACGATCCAAGCGACTTCGTTGCGGTCGAGCACCGTTTTCGGGCCGAACAACGACGGAGAAGAAGCCGGGTCGATCCGCCCTGCGTCTTCGCGCGCGGTCGCCGGAGCCGCCCGTTGCGACCGCCCCCGGCGCGGCTCGCCGCGATTTCGCCGGGTGGCCCGAGAGCGCGGCGCTTCCAGCAGTTCCGGCGCTTCTCCGGCTTGTTCGTTCAGAATGATTTTGCCGTCGGCGATGCGGCTCAAAATTCCGTAGACGCCTGTACCGTCGCGCCGCACCGCACAGACGGGCATGCCGCGCCACTGCCGGAATTGCGTTTTGGAGACGGGCTGGATCACGTGCATGGAACGACACCCCCCGCGTTTTTTTCAGCGTATGCGGGGAGGCGCCGAAGAGGTTCGCGTTCGGATTCTTTTTATTCGAACATCAAAAGGTGAAACAGATCGCCTTTGCTGCTTGCACCGGTTTTGCGGTAAATGTTTTTAAGAACGGTGCGCACCGTCTCCCCGGAAATCGCGAGGCGGTCCGCAATTTGTCGGACGGTATGGTTCATCAGCCAGCCGATCGCCACGTCGGCACGGCGTCAGGCCGTATTCCGCCAGAGCCTGCTTCCATGTTTCGGAATAAGGGTCGGACCGGCGCGCTTTCAGCCTGAGTTCGATGTTTTGGCACAGGTTGCGGAGCAGCAGAACGGCGAAATCGACGTCTTCTGATAGGTGAACGCCAGGTCGAGAAACTCTTTCCTCCGATGCGAATCGGGGAACAGATGCCCGTCCAGTCGTTGAACAGGAGTGACTGGTGTTCGGGCCCTTTGACGATAGACGGGGCGTCTGTCCGGACGGCAAGCGCAATCGCGTTCCGGCCGAGGAGTTCGGCGGTGAATGCAGTTCCTGATCCGAGGTGGCGGGTTTCCAATACTTCCGAACCAGATCGTAGTTGGTCTGGACGTCGATCGCCGTACCGGATGGGTCGATCAGGAAAAAACTGAGGGCGGAAAAGCGTTTCCGAACGTTTCCGCGATTTCCTCACGGACGAGTCAGAGAGAAAAAAAGTCCACCGCCTGCGACGCAAGTGCGTCGCGGGCGACACGTCGCGAAACATCGGCGTCCGGTTGTTCAATCGCCATGATTTTCTCTCGATCTTTCAAACAGTTTTATGAGTTATCAATATTTACAATCTATATTATAATCTTCTTTTTTTGTTTTTAAATACCCTATTCATCATGAAGTCGCATTCGAGTTGCAGTGGTGTCATAAAATATATCATGTGTTGTTATATCGGCACAAAAATTTTATCGAAAAATGATCATTTCTCCACGAAGACCGCGCCGGAATTATGATATATAATATAACACGAGTGAATCGCCCGTCAGATATATGTAATATAAAATTACACAAATTTCGATAATCGTTGAATAAGGAGGTGAGTCGGATGCCGGACCGTTCTGACTTGCAAACCGTCACAAGAAACCGACCATTTCTTGAAATTAAAGGTTTGACCAAACGTTTTGGCGATCTTGTCGCTAACGACCGCGTCGACATCACCGTCAACGAAGGCGAGATTCATGCTGTCCTGGGAGAAAACGGCGCGGGGAAAAGCACGTTAATGAAAATGCTGAGCGGTGTTTACAAACCGGACAGTGGCACCGTGCTGCTGGACGGAGTGCCTGTCCGACTGTATCCGCCTTCTCGCGCAAAAGCTGCCGGAATCCGTATGGTCTTTCAGGATTTTCGGCTCGTTCCCGCTCTGACCGTGCTGGAAAACGTGGCGCTGGCTGTCGGTCGGGGGCTTGGACCGCTTCAAACCCGAAAAATTCGCAGAACAATTCTTGAAATTTCGGAAAAATACAGACTTCAGGTCGATCCGGACGAGGAAGTATGGAAACTTGACTTGGGTGAACGGCAGCGTGTAGAAATCGTCAAAGTGTTGGCAAGCGGGCATCCGCGTCTTATCGTTTTTGACGAGCCGACAAGCGTTCTGACATGGCATGAAACAGAAGGATTCCTGCAACTGCTTCGGGAATTGAGAGACGACGGTTACGCCGTCTTGCTGGTCACCCATAAAATCGCTGAAGTAATGGCCTGCGCTGACCGTGTTACCGTTCTACGAGCGGGAAAGGTGACATTCACGGCGGACCGGAATGAAGGATTTGATGAAGCGGCCTTGATCCGTCACATGATCCGGGAAGAGGTAACGGCTTCTTTTGACACACGAACGACTGTCGATCATTCCGAAACGGAAAAACGGAACCACCCCGCGCGGAAAGCGGCAGTTCTCTCCGCTGTAAGACTCGACATTCGGGATGATCACGGTCGAATCATATTGCGGAACGCATCCCTCGACCTTTGCGAAGGCGAAATTGTCGGCATCGCCGGCATCGCGGGCAACGGACAGCGAGAACTGGCGGAAGCGCTCGTCGGCCTGCGCCAGCCTGTCCGGGGACGGATTCTTTTGCAGGGCAAAGACTTAACCGGACGACCGACTGCGGATTATTTACGGGCCGGGATTGGCTACCTGAGCGAAGACCCCATGCGTGATTCACTTGTTCCCGGCTTTTCGGTCCTTGAACATATGGCGCTGGGCGGGATGGAGATAATCCGCCGGGGAATGGGAATTCATTGGGCCGCCATGCGAAGCATCTTCCAGGAGTCAGATGAAGTGAAACGCCTGGCCGTGGCGGATGCCGACCGCCGCGCTGACCGTCTGTCGGGTGGCAATATCCAGCGGTTGATGCTTGCAAGAGTTTTCATGTCTCGTCCACGGGTAATCATTGCCAGTTATCCGAGCCGCGGCCTCGACATCGGGACAACCGCACGGATTCAGAAAATGCTCCGTCAGGCCGCCGACCGTGGAGCCGCGATCCTGCTCATTTCCGAAGAGCTTGGGGAATTGTTTCGTCTGTCTGACCGTCTGCATGTGCTCCACGGCGGTCTGCTCTTCGGGCCGTACCGGACAGCGGAAACGAATTTCGAACATATCGGAACGGTTATGTTGAGGGGGGAAAGCGAATGAGCAACTTGCAGAAATCTGATCCGCCCCTTATCACTCGGACTGCCGTGGCACCAAGGGCGCTACCGATTTTTCGACACGCCGGAAGCGGTCTGCGGAGACTCTGTCGCATGGCGGCCGTAACGGTGACACCCCTCGTTCTGTTTGCCCTGTTCCTTCTGCTCGTCGGCGTTCGGCCTTTTGAAATATATGTCGCCATGCTGCGATCCAGTTTCGGCGACGCTTACGGATTCGGCGAAGTGATCGTAAAATCAACACCTATTCTGTTGACGGCATTGGCCACAGCATTGCCTGCGCGCGCCGGGTTGATCAACGTCGGCGGAGAAGGACAATTGGCCATAGGTGCCCTTTTTACCGCCGCCGGTGCCGTTTATTGGATTTCCGAATGGCCGGGATGGGCCGGCATTCCTGTTCTTGCCGTCGTCGGCGCTTTCGGAGGGGCGATGTGGGCGGCGATCGCCGCCGCGTTGAAACAATACGGAGGAATGAACGAAACCATCACAACGCTCCTGATGAATTATGTGGCCCTGTATACGGTCGGTTATTTCGTTCACGGCGCTCTGAAAGATCCGGCCTCGTTCAACTGGCCGTTTTCACCGTCGATTTCGGATTCCCTGCGGCTGCCCGTCGTGGCGGGAACTCGCATTCACATCGGGATTCCGATTGCGCTTTTCTTTGCGACGATGGCATGGTGGCTCCTATCACGCACGCGATTCGGCTTCCATCTCCGAGCAGTTGGCGGCAATCCTGTCGCCGCTGAACTGGCCGGACTGCCGGTCACCCGCCTGCAGATTGGCGTTCTGATTGCAGCCGGTGCATTGGCGGGATTGGCCGGCATGATCGAGATAACCGGAATCGAAGGAAGACTTCGTCCGACAACGGGCGCCACTTACGGCTATCTCGGCTTTCTCGCCGCCTGGATGGCGCGGAACGATCCGCTCCGTTGCGTCGGCACCGCCTTTCTCATCGGGGCAATCACAGTGGCGGGAAACGCGCTTGAAATTTCAAGCGGTCTTCCGGCGTCGTCGATGCATATCCTCCTCTCTATAGTATTACTGGCTATTCTGGCATCCGGAAGAAGGGAACGAGCATGATCGGGGAACTTTTGACCGGCGCCATCCGCTCCGGCACGTCGGTCCTTTATGCCAGCGCAGGCGAACTGATCGCGGAACGCGCCGGAGTCATCAATCTGGGAACGGAAGGAGCGATGGTTGCTGGTGCATTGGGAGGATTCGCCGTGACGGTGTGGACCGGCAATCCGTGGCTCGGCGCGCTCGGCGGCGGAATATGCGGCGCGCTCCTATCTTCCGTTCACGCACTGCTGGTCGTATGGCGGGGAGCGAACCAGTTGGCCTCCGGGCTCACCGTTATGTTTTTCGGTCTCGGCCTTACGGCTTTCTTTGGCCGCTCGTTTGTGAGCGCGTCCGTCGAAGGATTCAATCCGGTCGCCATTCCTGGACTGTCGAACTTGCCTTGGATCGGCCCGATTTTGTTCCGGCACGATCCGCTGACGTATTTGTCGTACATTCTCGTTCCCGCAGTTTGGTTCGTATTGTCCAGAACACGGCTCGGAATCGTCCTCCGGGCGACCGGGGAACGGGAAGAAGTTGTCTTCTCCCAAGGCTTTTCACCACGGCTCATTCGGACATTTGCGGTAATAACAGGCGGATTTCTGGCCGGTGTGGGCGGAGTACAGTTGTCCGTCGCATTTACGCACGCCTGGGTTGAAGGAATGACTGCCGGCCGGGGTATCGTGGCGGCGGCACTTGTGATTTTCGCAGCTTGGAAACCGTTTCGGTGTATGGCGGGAGCCTACTTGTTCGGATGCGCCCAGTCGCTGCAACTGGTGCTGCAAAGCCGGGGCGCGGACGTTTCTCCTTTCCTGCTGTTCATGTTGCCTTATGTCCTGACACTGGCCGTTCTGTTCCTTGTCGAACGCCGCCGGCAAAGCCGGATACCGGAAGAGTTGGGCCGTGTGTTTTCCGGCCCGGGCGGCGGCTGACCTCTTCGATACGAAATATTCCAAATTGAAACTTCTAAAACATTTATTAAGGGAGGAAAGGAAAATGGTAAGAAAAATTTTTCATGGAAAATTCATGCGAAAGGCCATCTTGTGGTCTGTCCTCGGAATGGGCGCGTTATACTTGACCGCCTGTTCGCAGGGGGGTCGTCCCGTCAGCACGTTGCCGACGGGAAGCGGTGCGCAGACGCAGTCAACCGATGCTCCCGGTACCGGCGGATCTGCCATCGGGTTTATTTTCGTTGGAGCACGGGATGACTACGGGTACAACCAAGCCGCCTACATCGGCAGCGAAGCCGTGGAAAAAGCGTTTCCCGAACTCAAAGTGCTGCGCAAAGAAAACGTGCCGGAAACGGCGGAGGCCGAACGGGTCATGGAAGAAATGATCCGGCAGGGCGCCAAAATCATGTTTCCCACCTCGTATGGACATCTCGATCCGGCGCTGGAAGTTGCCAAGCGTCATCCGGATGTCGTCTTTTTCCATCAGGGCGGGTTGAAAACCGCTTCCAATCTCGGCACATATTTCGGCACGATTTGGGAACCGGTCTACCTGGCGGGAATCGCGGCCGGCAAAATGACGAAATCGAACAAGCTCGGCTACATCGTCTCTGTCCCGATTCCCCAGGTGTTGCTCAACATTAACGCCTTTACGCTCGGAGCACGATCCGTTAATCCGAACGCCACCGTCACTGTAGCGTTTACGGGAAGCTGGTGCGATCCCGGCCAGCAGGCGAATGCCGCGAATACGATGATCGACGCCGGCGTCGACGTCCTGACGCAACATCAGGATTGCACCAAGACGGTCATCGAAATCGCCGAACGGCGCGGCGCCATGTCGGTCGGTTACCACGCCGACGCCTCCTCGCTGGCGCCTAAAGGCTGGATCGTCGGTTCGATCTGGAACTGGCCGAAACTGTATGAGGAAATGGTCCGGACTGCGCTCGATGGCAAGTTCAAGGGCAGCAAATTCGACGGCAAATACCGCGGCGGTCTGAAAGACGATGTCGTGCGGCTGACCGGTTTCGGCCCGTCGGTGCCGGAAGAGGTCAAAAAACTGGTGGAAGAGAAAAAACAGGCGCTTCTTGACGGCACGCTTCATCCGTTCCGCGGCCCAGTCAAAGACCAAAAAGGAGAGATTAAAATCGCGGATGGCGAAATCCCGACCATCGACAAACTTGAATCGATGGATTATCTCGTAGAAGGCGTCATCGGCAGTATTCCGAAATAAGGAGGAAGAGCACCCGTGAGCGGTCTCGGAGGATTGAACAAATCTCCCAACGGTGTGGTTATCGGACTTGTGCAAATGCAGACGCCTGTCGTGCGGGAACCGGCCGACTTGGCCCGCCAAACGGCGCGGATCGTCGAGCTCGTCGGGAAAGCACGCCGGCAGATGCCCGGCATGGATCTGGTGGTCTTTCCCGAATATTCTCTTCACGGACTGTCCATGGACACTGATCCGGCCCTTATGTGCAGGCTGGATGGTCCGGAAATGGCCGCTTTTCGTGCAGCTTGCCGTGAAAACCGGATCTGGGGTTGCTTTTCGCTGATGGAGACGAATCCGCACGGCAACCCGTATAATACAGGCGTCATCATCGACGATCAGGGAGATATCCGCCTCGTTTACCGCAAACTGCATCCGTGGGTCCCTGTGGAGCCGTGGGAACCGGGAGATCTCGGGATTCCGGTTTGCGATGGACCGAACGGAAGCAAAATGGCGTTAATTATTTGTCACGACGGCATGTTTCCGGAAATGGCCCGGGAATGCGCCTACAAGGGCGCCGAAATCATGTTGCGGACTGCGGGATACACCGCTCCGATTCGCCATGCGTGGCACATCACCAACCAGGCGAACGCGTTCTGCAACCTGATGGTTACCGCTTCGGTCTGCCTGTGCGGCAGCGACGGCGTATTCGACAGCATGGGAGAAGCCATGATCGTCAACTTTGACGGCGTTCCGCTGGTCGTGGGCGGTAACCGTCCTGACGAAATCGTGACTGCGGAAGTGCGGCCCGACCTCGTTCGGGAAGCGCGCCGCATTTGGGGAGTGGAAAACAACATTTACCAGCTCGGTCATCGCGGTTATGTAGCGGTGGACGGAGGAGCAAACGATTGCCCGTACACGTACATGCACGACCTGGTCAACGGTTGTTACCGTCTTCCCTGGGAAGACGAGGTTGTACACAAGGACGGTACGTCTTACGGATTCCCGAAACCCGTACGGAAATACCGTCCGAATCCTACCTTGCCAATTCGGGAGGTGAATATTCGATGAAAGTGCACGCCGATCCGTACGATTGGCCTTACGACGGAGCGATCGTCCCGGAACGGACGGCGCTCATGGTCATTGACATGCAGATCGATTTTTGCGGCAAGGGTGGTTACGTCGACCAAATGGGATACGATATTTCGCTGACGGCCCGCGCCATCGAGCCGATCCGTCGCGTTCTGGATGTCGTCAGGCGAATTCCCGGATTTACTGTTATCCATACGCGGGAAGGCCACCGTCCCGACTTGAGCGACCTGCCGGCGAACAAACGGTGGCGAAGCCGGATGATCGGCGCGGAAATCGGCGCGCCGGGTCCGATGGGGCGCATTCTGGTGCGCGGTGAACCGGGCTGGGAAATCGTCGACGAACTGAAACCCGCGCCGGGCGAGATCGTCATCGACAAGCCTGGCAAAGGCAGCTTTTACGCCACGGATTTGGATCTCATCCTGCGCACCCGCGGCATTACCCATCTCATTCTCACCGGTATCACGACGGACGTGTGCGTGCACACGACGATGCGCGAAGCCAACGACCGCGGATATGAATGCCTACTGCTCGAAGATTGCACGGGTGCGACAGATGAAAACAATTACCGCGCGGCGATTCGGATGATCAAAATGCAGGGCGGCGTGTTCGGAAGCGTATCCCGGTCGGAGGAACTGATCCGGGTTTTGCTCTCCCTCGCCGATCGATGGGCCGAGGAGGAAAATCGTTTCTTATGAGATCACTCACGGCTACATTCGTCAAAACGGGCGATTCCATCGAATGGACGCTGATTCCGGAACACGTGGGATTGTATCACCGGGAAATCCTTAGCGCGGCGGAAGCCGATTCCCTCGGTGTGCGGGTGAGCGCCGTGCTGTGGGAACGGATCGAAGTTGGCGGCGCGGTGTTGCCGCATTATCACGATGTCGCTGAGGTCATCCACATTACCAAGGGGCGCGTTCGACTGCTGTGCAACGGTGAATGGAAAACATACCGGGCCGGCGACACGTTTCACGTACCCGCCGGCGTCGTCCATTCGGTCCGGAACGACGACATTGCCCCGACTGAACAGATCAGCATTTTCCTGCCGGTATCCGGCGAACATCCGCCGAACCGGTTTTTCCAGACGATCAAGGTGTCCGATGAAGTATCCTGTGGACCGAAAGGCCAAACGGAGGGAGAGGACGGCCATGGCGGATGACGAATGGTGGATCGAGGCCGAACCGTTTCCGTTCGTGTGCGGCCGGAAGGACACCGCCCTTCTGATTATCGACATGCAGAACGATTTTTGCTCACCTGGCGGATTCGCCGAGCGGCTGGGCAATGACATCTCCCCGGCCCGCGCCATCATTCCGCAGATTGCCGAACTGTTGCGGCGGTTTCGCGAGCTGGGACTGCCCGTCATCCACACTCGGGAAGGCCACTTGCCGGATCTGTCCGACTGCCCGCCAGGCAAGCTGTTCCGCAGCCGGCGCTGCGGCGCCGGCATCGGCGATCCCGGTCCGATGGGGCGGTTGCTGATTCGCGGCGAACGGGGACACGACATCGTCCCGGAACTGGCGCCGCTTCCCGGCGAACCCGTAATCGACAAGCCGGGAAAGGGAGCCTTTTACCGTACCGGTCTGGAAGAAAGACTCCGTTCCGCAGGAATTCGCCGGTTGATCGTCACGGGCGTCACAACGCACGTTTGCGTCCATACGACCATTCGTGAAGCAAACGACAGAGGATTCGACTGTCTTTTGGTAACAGACGCAACTGCTGCCTACGATCCGCGGGACCACGAAGCGGCCGTTCGAATGACTGTCCAGCAAGGCGGTATTTTCGGATGGGCTGCGCCTACAGCGGCAATTTTAGTCGCGCTGTCCGGAGCTGACAGCCGGATTGAAAAGCGGACCGCCGCAGATTTTGGTTCAGTAAAGGGGGGGTGAGGAATGCTCCCGTCCGCCGTCGCGTTTACCGTGCGTGAGCTGCTTTCGCTTCCGGTATTGGCGAACGCCCGGCTGGTCGCCGGCGAGCGCGGGATCGACCGGACGGTCACGCGGGTCAACGTCATGGAAGTTCCGGATGTCGCCGCATGGGTTCGCCCGGGAGAATTTCTGGTCACGACCGGCTACCCGTACCGCAACGAGCCGCACCGGCTTTCCGGCCTTATTCCCGAATTGTCCGAACGAGGTGTATCCGCATTCGGAATTAAGCCTAAAAGATTTTTGGATGAAATTCCCCCGGAGGCGATCGCGGAAGCCGACCGGCAAGGCCTTCCGCTGATCGAACTTCCTCCGGAAACGGCTTTTTCCGATGTCGTGCGCGAAGTCATGGAACGGGTCCTCATGCAGGAATCCGCCCATCTAGTCGTTTTGCAAGACCGCATTCAGACCATTACACAGTTACTTTTGGAAGGAAAGGATTTACTCTATTTTTTAGATACAATAGAGAAAATAATGGATAATCCGGTGATTCTTATTTATCAGAATTACAAAATATGGGTTTCCAAATCACTAAGAGGGGAAAACGAAGATAAATACCTAAAATATTTTTCTTGGATAGAACAGAAGGGAAGCAGTGGATTTATACAGTTGGAAAACGGGGGCCGCGCGTATGCTGTGAAATTTACCGTTCGCCATCGACAGGCTTTTTTGCTGCTGATCGAACGCAATCGCGAAATCGCCCCGTTGGACATCGTCAGCGTAGACCGGCTGGCATACCTGGCGGGACTGGAATTGATCAACGTCGAAGCAGTGCATGAAGTTGAAAGTAAATATGTGGACCAATTTCTTCAGGACTGGCTTTCCGGGAAAATCGCTTCGGAAGCTGATTTTCGCCTGCGGGCGGACGTCTGCGGTTGCGGCGTCGCCGACGTTTCTCTACGCGCCGGCATTTTGGAGTGGAAATCCCGGCCGCCGGCGGCCCAATTGCGCGAAATGGCCCGACAAATTCGGGCCGAATGGTCGTTGAAGCAGGAAAAAATTTTGTCGACCGTCCTGCACGGCGATTTGACTCTGATCATCCCGGAAAAACCGGCATCCGCTTCCGGTTTTCGGTCGGAATCTTTGTCGGAAAACATGTTTTTTTGGAAACAATTTTTGGATTTCATACGTATAAAATTCAAGATTCCGGATGCACGTCTGTTTTTAGGGAGCAAAGCCGATCGACCGGAACGGTTGGCCGTCAGTCTGACGCAGGCCCGCCGCGCCCGCCAGGCCGCGCATGTCTGCGGACTGCGCCAAGACGTCATCTGTTACGAGCGTTTGGGAGCCTATGCTCTTTTGTATTTGATTCCAAAAGAGGAAGAACGGATACAATTTTTGCAGAGATATATCGAACCCATTAAAGAATTTGACGAACGAAACGGCACATGTTTGATCGCTACGCTGAACGCCTATTTTCAATGCAACGGCAACGTGAAACGAACTGCCAAATCATTGTTTGTGCATTACAATACTGTCTCTTATCGTCTCGAACAAATCGAACGATTATTGAACATTCGACTGGATGACGCAGAAGAGCGATTTCAATTGCAACTTGCTCTCAAACTAATGCAAATGGATTGCTAAACCAAGCTGTCTTGCCGGCGATGCGGACGGCGTGTCGGGGCCGGGCCGATAAACGCGTACGTTCCGGATCGTTTAGACATGATTTCCCTCCTCGATTGCATCTGATATCGGGTGTTCATCGGGCAAGCGCAAGATACGCGTGGCAAAACGTTCCTGCAAGTCCTGATCGTGAGAAACGAAGACGACGGGACGGCCCTCCGACGCGCTGTGCAATAGCAGCTCGATCCCTTTTTGACGCGACTGTTCGTCGAAAGCTGAAAACGGTTCGTCGAGAAAGGTGATTTCAGGACGGCGGGCCATCATGATCGCAAAAAACAGTTTATGCTTCATGCCCAAAGAATACTGAACGACCGGCTTGCTCAGGTCGTGGGCGAGCCCGAGCATTTCACAAAGTTCGGAAACTCGATTTAAATATTCTCGATCTCGGATCAAATCCCAAAGACAGGCACAAAACCGGATGTTGTCGTTTCCCGTCAGCTCCTCGTATAAAGGCGGGTCGTCGGGAAGATAGGCGATCTTATGTTTGAACGCGCGAAAATCGCGTACTGGGTTGCCGTCAAGAAATAAGTTTATTTCCGCTTGAAGAAGCCTGCATAAAATTTTAAGCAATGTCGACTTTCCGATTCCGTTTCTTCCTTTGATGAGCAGTCGATCGGTGGGGTAAAGATCGAATCCGAATCCGTCGAACAACAGCTTGTCGTCGTAACCGAACCGAATGCTCTTTGCCGAAAATTTAGGTGGTTTCATAATAAAGCATCATTCCTTTATACGTAAAGATTAGTGAGCATAAGAAGAAAAGTAAAAGAAGGAGGATAACGCTGAATCTTTTAAGTTTCGCGTACTGTAGAAGTCCGAAATACCAAACGCGAAGGGCAAGAATGAAAGAAGTCCAGGAAAATAATAACAAAATATAAAAATGAGATTCATAATTTAATATCAACATCAAAAGAAATGAGTTGAAAGTAAATATAATTGAATTGCCGCTTAAAAATACATTATAAACTTTTACTATAGAAACATTAGGATTAAAAAAGACAAGAAAAATACAACATATGACCGAAATTATAGAATTTACTATATAGAAAACAGGAACAGCCAATATCGAAGAAAACAACATAGAAATCACAGTCCCGACACGAGCATCTTCGACGAGCCGCGTTATCGTCCATCCTAAGATGATTGTTGCCCCCGAGACGGGCGCCAAGTTGATTAAGAAGATCGTTTGCGGACGACATTCGTGCTGAAAATAGCGGTGAGGTTTTACCCAAAGTGTCAGCAATCCAATCACCCCTTTATTCTAACATAACTAATATTTGATTCAATAAAAGCTGAAATGAAAAGAAGAAATACTGAAAAAGTAGTTATCATAATAGTTTCTAATAATAGGCATTTCAGTGGAATCAACTGGATTCCTCTTAGCCAGCGAAAAAGTTGAAGTCCCGTCGCGGAGCCGACAGTTGAGCATAAAAACAAGGAAAGAGTCTCAGTAAAAAAATGCGGCGCCAATCCAGTTAACAGAAGAACGCCCATACGGAGCTGCAAGACTTCCCCGATTACGATTCCGACCACATATCCATTAGCAAGCATCATAATAATGGAGAAAAGTCCGAATGTAAACAAGCCAAAAACAATGATCGATAAACTAATATCATAAGTCAGATAAAATAAATCCATTTATTATTCCTACAAGAAATCCTAAAGTATACGAAAGTTTACTAATTAAAAAAGGAAGCTTCCAATTATCAACTAATAAACGAAGATGATTCAAGTTGTCGCACCCCCTTTTTGGCGACAGAGCCAAGAATAAAATGCGAAAATAATACTCCTATTGAAAAATATACGGATAATATTAACGGAACAACCCAACCCCATTTATCTGGAAAACGAATAAAAAGAAGTAAATAAAGGGAATAAAGTAATGGTACTACTAAATATTTTCTTGGAATTGTTTGAGCCATTAATAATTGATCCTCAGTTGTTTCTATTTTACCCTGTATGTATGGGCTCCAATAAAGCTGAATCACCGGAGAAATCCAGAGAGAAGAGATTTGAACGATCAACCATGAAAAGGATAATATTGTTAAATTTAATTTAAGAATTAAGATTGTATTTGTAATAGTTAGGAAAAAGAATGGAATGACCAACATCAAACGCATGAGATTCAGTTTGGATAAGTAAAGTTGCCAGAGAGGAAAATCGGACATTTTATACAACAAAAATTTTTTGAGCTCCATATTCATTAGAAAAATATGGGGGAAATTTTTCCTCAGCTCGAACCCCTGGTGGATCAGGAACAGTGCAGAAAAAACGATCGCGAGCGTGTATCGGCTGTCCGGTGAGCCGACAAGGTCGGACAGCGCCTTGAAGATTCCGAAATAGAAACCGGCCTCGGTGGACATGAGGACCGACGAAAAAAAACCGGATCGATTCCAGTTTCGGTGAAACGGAATTGATAAAATATGTTTTTTTATTAAAAAATTTTTTATAAAAAGTTTATTTAAAAATTCAATTAATTTTATATAGTATAGGAAAATATCGGAAGAGCAATAGAGATATTTTGGAGACATCGAAAAATAGGAGGGATGAAAAACTAGAATAATCAATAAAGATAGCAAAACGGAAGTAAATGAAATAAAATAAAAATTTTCTCCTAAATAATCAATATAGATTAAAATATTGTTCCATATTAATAATATTTTTTCTATTTTTTCTAATAAAGTTCCTTCCAATTGATATAAAACTTGATTCCAAGCTGTTTCATCAAGAAGGCGCTTGAGAGAAGATACTTCTTTTCTTATCAGAAAATAAGGAATAGATAGAAAATAGATAAAGTAATAACCTAATAAGTAAAAAAGAGATACTTTTAATAAGTAAATTGTAAAGGAAAAAAATCCGAGAGGACGGTTCGCTTTTTGTACCTGAAACGTGCCGAAAATTCGATTTGCGGCAACGAACAAGAAAAATCCAAATACCAACATTGCAAAAAACATACCGACAACTTCGACTGGATTCCATTTTTCGGATCTACACCATACGGTGAAGGCGAAAACCGGTGTAGCGTTGCGATGAATAAGGAGCCAAAGAAATTCTTCTACTAAAAGCATTAAATATACTTTATAGGATTTAAATGGAGATTGAAGGATTAAATTTAATTCGATGGGAAGGTGCGTTTGCCTCCATTTGCTCGCGCCGCACGAGACGAAATAAATAAAGAGGAGCACAAAAGCCCCTAACATCCAGTAATGGCGATAAAACGGATTATCAAATAACGCAACGATGATCCATCCTGAAAATACAGCTATTAGGGTGGAGTATATTTTTCTCAAGAAATAGGATTTATAGTAGATAAAAGAATTTCCAGGGATAAAGTTGGATAATTTTAAGCGAAGTCGAATTAAGATGATTTCTTTCATGCTACTCATTTTGGTCGTTCAACCTCCGGTCGGCCGGGGGCATTCGATGACCCCGGCTGCCTCGGTGTTCGCATCACCATGCGATGAATGCTCTTCTTCCCATTTCGAGAAGTTTCTTCTTTAGAAACTCCTGGATTGCCATTGATCCCGCCGCCGCCAACAAGCTAAGCCCGCCTGTTCCGAGGGCGGTCAAAAACGAGACGATAGCCGTTACCGTCGTTCCCGCGTCGAGCGCGTAAAGAATCCAGGCGGCAACCCAACCCGGCAGCCCGAATTCTTTCGCGAGATCGTACAACGGCAAAGTGGTGAAGAGTGCAAAATAGAGCGCAAGCGAGCAAACGCCGAGAACCAGTAGGAGAGAATATTGTCCAAATTTTCTCCCTACCATGCAGACCATCAGATTCACCTCTTTCGTAAAGGATCAATCCGATTTTCATTTTTCCATCTCTTTGCTTTGTTGTAAATACCCAAAATGCGGTATGCATGTTTCCCCGGCGCATGTCGGGACGATGAGCGTTCGCCTGGCTGCGAACCGGTCGTACAGGACGTCGCCGAGACCAACGGCTCGAATCGCCAACAGCGCCGGCAGAAGCGGCCAATAGAGCGGAATCCGGCAGGCGACGCGGACGACCACAGCGAAACCTTCCACACGCTTGCCCGACCGGCCGACGATCGCCTGAATCCGCCGCGCCGCGCGTTCAGGATCAAGGCCGTACGCACGGCAGACGTCGGGTTCGCGGAACGATACGGCGTCAACAAGGCCGAACCAGTCGAGTTTTTTCAGGCGCTTCGCCTGTTGCGTGCAAAACGGGCACCAGCCGTCGTAAAAAATGACCATTGGAATCGTCTCCTGTCGGAAAACCGGTTTTTTCAACTTTCAGTTTAAACCGGTTTGGGCTTATCCGCCACCGGACGAATTGCGTCTTTCGCGCCGGGACGCGGCTTTCCGAAGCGGAGGATTCATCGCTTCGCCAATGGCGACAAACCGGTCGTCAGGCATGGCGATTTTGCCTGTCACCGGTTTACTGTTCTATAATAGAATTTATGGAGTTTATTTACTTAGAAGGTGGTTATAGGAAAGAAGGAATCGGCCGAGGAACGACAAATCGGGGAAACCTGCTGGCTTGCCGGCGTTGAGAATCGGGAAACAAATAAATGTACAATTTCTAAATAGAGGAGAATCGTGTATCGTATCGCGGACGACGGCCAGAGATCCGATTCGGACAGCATCTGTCAGGTCATTTTGGTCGTTCGACCTCCGATCGGCCGGGGCCGTTCGATTGACCCCGGCCTGTCGGGGGGGGTTTCATAATTTAGAAATGAAAAAATATGAAAGAACGATTATAGTAAAAAAAGATATAATCAATAATAAAATAACATCAAATTTTATTTTTCTGTGTTTTCTTATAATAATATAAAAAGATCTAATTAATGCTACAATCGATAAAATTAACATAGAAATCGTTACGTATAAAATCCACATCTTTTATCCCCTCTTATTGTGGGGTAATATTAAATACCAACGCCAGGGGGAATGGCAGGAACTGCTCCAAAGTAAGCTGCTATAACTGCTATCCCGGTACTTACAGCTGATACACCGGCAAAGTCAGCAGCAAGTTCATCGGCTTCACAGCTATTTAAATATCGGTTATAACCCCACCAATAATGCTTGACCATGATAGAATTGTTATTATAATTTTTCTCATAGCTTTTCCTCCTAGAAAAAGGTGTTAGATTTAGATCACTCGATTTTCCGCTTCGTTATAATTTTTATCCACGGACAATGCCTATGCTGCTATGCCCATCGTATACATCTCCTTTCGTAAAGACTTAATCCGCCTTCTATTTTTCCATCTCTTTGTTTTGTTGTAAATACCCAAAATGCGGTATGCGCGATTCCCCTGGGCATGCCGGAACACTCGCGGAAGACGGCCAACCGGGACGGCCGGGCATCAATCCACATCTTTTTCAGCCGAGCGATTGTGGTCCGTTTTCCGCAGCCGTTTTTTGTGATAAACTGGTGAAGAATCGTCCGAAGGAAAGTGGGAACGGGGCATGAACGCAACGGGTCAAAACGGTCACGCGGCGGTCGACGCCGTGTTTCTTCTGTTCGGCGCCACGGGGGATCTGGCGAAGCGCAAGCTGTACCCCGCGCTTTATGCGCTTTGGCGGGAAGGCCGGCTCGGCCGGTTCGCTGTCGTTGGGCTGGCGCGCCGGCCGCGGACGGACGAGCAGTTCCGCGAGGACGTTTACGCGTCGATCCGCGAGTTCGCGCGTTATCCGGCCGACCGCGACGGCGCGTTCGCCGAATTTGCCCGCCGTTTTTCATACCGGTCGCTTGACGTCCACGACGTGGAAGGGTTTCGCGATCTAGGGCGGCATGTCGGCTGCCTGGAAAACGAATTCGGGATCGGCGGCAACCGGCTGTTCTATCTGGCGCTGGCGCCAGAGTTGTTCGGGCCGGTCGCGAAGCATTTGCGGGGCGGCGGGCTGCTGGATTCGCCGGGTTGGCGCAGGCTGGTCATTGAAAAACCGTTCGGCTACGATCTCGAATCGGCGGAGCGGCTGAACCGCGAAGTGCGCGAGGTGTTCGACGAGGAACAGATTTTCCGGATCGACCATTATCTCGGCAAAGAGATGGTGCAGAACATCGAGGTGATCCGGTTCGCCAACGCGTTTTTCGAGCCGCTGTGGAACAACCGGCACATCGCCAACGTGCAAATCACGCTCAGCGAGACGATCGGCGTCGAGGACCGCGGCGCGTATTACGACCAGGCCGGCGCGCTGCGCGACATGGGCCAGAACCATATGCTCCAGATGGTGACGATGATGGCGATGGAACCGCCGAGCCGTCTGGAGCCCGAGGACATTCGCGATGAAAAAGTCAAGGTGCTGAAGGCGCTGCGGCTGTACACCGACGCCGCGGACGTCCGGAGCAACGTCGTGCGTGGCCAGTACACAGCCGGCGTCGTGCAGGGCAAGCCGGTGCGCGGTTACCGCGAGGAGCCGAACGTCCATCCCGCGTCGACGACGGAAACATATTTCGCCGCCAAGGTGATGGTCGACAATTTTCGCTGGGCGGGCGTGCCGTTTTATATACGGACCGGCAAGCGGCTGCCGGTCAAGACGACGGAAGTCGTCGTCGAGTTCAAAAACGTGCCGGAGCGCGTCCATTTCGCCCGCAAGGCGCGGCTTGAGCCGAATCTGCTCGTGTTTCGCGTCAACCCGATGGAGGGGATTTACATTAAAATCAACGCAAAACAGCCGGGGGCGGAATGGTCGATTGTTCCGGTAGCGATGGATTTTTGCCAAAGCTGCCAGGTCGGCTTGAACACGCCCGAGGCGTACGAGCGGTTGCTGTACGACGCCGCGCGCGGCGACTCGACGTATTTTACACGATGGGACGAGGTCGCGCTGGCGTGGAAGTTCGTCGACCGGATTGCGGCGGCGTGGAAGGAAGGGCCGGAAGATCTGCATTTTTATCCGGCGGGGTCGTGGGGGCCGGATGCGGCGAGAGAGCTGCTTGCGCGCGACGGGTTCCGGTGGTGGCCGGTGCACGGGCAGGACGAAGGCGAAGTGATCTGGACGGTCGCCCGGTGAGGCGCGCGGAAAATGAAAAGCGGCGCTTTTTGCGCCGACGATACGATGGTGGGAGCGAGGATTGTTGAATGATTATCAAAAGATGGGTGATTGCCTTTTGCGCGGTCGTCGGATCGATCGCCCTGTGGCCGGGGCGGGATCTGTCCGCAGAAGTGCGCTTTTTGGACGCGCCGTTCGAGCCGTATGTCATTCGGACACTGGACGTGCAGGATTTGTATGCAGCGGATCGGGAGGACAGTCGGACGAGCGCGAAAATCGCTCCGCAGCGGGTCACGGTGCTCGACGTTTCGTCGAACGGTTTCATGAAAATTCAGACCTGGCTCGGCGAGCGGTGGATCAAGCCGGAACGGTATGTGGAGTGGGTGGACGAGGATTACCGGCTGCTCCGCGAGGTTTCAGTTCACGGCGAAGACGGGGCGATGGTCGGCATGATCGCGCCGCAAACCGTGCACGTGTACGAAAAAACGATGCCCGGACCGTTTCACGAATACTTGATCGACACTTGGCTGGGCCGGAAGTGGATTCAGCCCGGTCGCGCGTCCATGCAATGGACCGGCCGGGCTGTTCGGGAAGAACGGACGATCCATGTGATCGGGGACGTCACGCTGTACGAGTACCCGGAACAGCAAATCATCGGCGGGTATCCGGTGTTGCACGGGAAGTCTTATTGGACGACTTTGCAAAGTTTCGAGCGTTGGAGAGACTGGTATCACGTGCATACGCCCGAGGGGGACTACTGGATTCGTCCCGGAATCGCGTTTTTCGGCGAGTTTCAGGCTGTGAACAAACGCGTGACGGTCACGGCGACGAAAGATTTGTATTTTTGGCCTTTGGCCGAAGGCCGGACCGGGTTCGCCCGCCTGGCGCCGCAAACGGTGACGGTGCGCGGTCAAATCGAGAATTGGTATTTTATCGAAACGTGGATGGGAATGATGTGGATCGATCGTTCAAATGTAACAGAAGGGGCGGTTGTTTCGCCCCCTCCATCCCGGTGAATTTAAGGCAAATTTCCGAATTGCAGCAAATGCTTGAACGACCGGATCTGTTTTCTTTCGCCAGCGACCACGACGGTCATCTCTGGCAGCAAACGATCGTCGGGTCCCGGATTTATTTTTTGGCGGTGTTTTTCAACGAGCGCCAAAACGGTTGCGCCGGTTTTTTGTCTGATTTGGAGATCGGCTATAGTTTTGTTGATACAGTAAAAATTGGGTTCTATCTTGCACCATTCGATCACCAAATCGTCGAGCGAAATTTCAATTGTCTCCAACGCTTTCGGCTTGTATGTCATGCCGCCGATAATGGCGGCGATTTGACGGGCTTCATCGTCTTCCAGCGTTACTTGGGACAAACATTCATCCGGGTCTTCCTGGACAAAATGGTAAATTTCACGTCGGCCGTCGTCGTGGATCACCACAACGATGCGATCTCCGGCTCGCGTGTCGATCTGATATTTTCTTCCAATCCCGGGCAAATCGGATTCCTTGATTGTACTCATCTGGCGCACCTCCATGCGTCCGGTCGGACTTAACGCTCCGTTTGGCGGCGGACGTTTTCCCAACGAAAGACGCGGCTTAAGCCATTATAAATGCGTTTCGATTCCTTTGCAAATAAAGGCGCAAGGACGGCCAAAATCAGCACATACAGGGCGGCGAACGGTTTCAGCAAAGGCATCAGCCCGGCGGTGACGCCGAGATTGGCCACAATGATGGTGAATTCCCCGCGGGCGGATACTGTCAGCCCGATATTGGTAGATGCCCGGTAAGTCAGTCCGGCTTTGCGGCCCGCCAGCAGACCGGACAGGAGGTTGCCCAGCAGTGTCAGCGCGGCTGCCCCGACGGCCAGCCAGGCCGCGTCGTCCAAGGTGCGCGGGTCGATGCTCAATCCGAAACTGAAGAAAAAGATCGCGCCGAAAAAATCTCGAAACGGAACGACGAGCTGTTCGATTCGCTTGCTGTGTTCCGTTTCCGACAGCATCAATCCGAACAGCAGGGCGCCGATGGCTTCCGCCACATGGAGAACTTTGGAAACTCCTGCCACGAAAATCATGGCGGAAAAAACGACGATGATGAAAATTTCGTTCGAACTGATGTTGAGCAGTCGGTTCAAGACCGGGGTTCCGAACCGGGCGATCAGGAAAAACAGCAGCATATAGGCGATCGAGACAAGGACGGTTCCCGTAATGCCGGCGACCGATGCGGCGCCGCTGAGCAGAAGCCCCGACATGATCGACAGGAAGACCGCCAAGAAAAGATCGTCGAACAAAATCATGCCCAGAATCAATTCGGTCTCCGGATTCCCGGTGCGTTTCAGATCCACCAAAATTTTCGCCACGATCGCCGTCGACGATACGGCGAACATCCCCGCCGTCATCACGGATTCGTAAACGGGGAATCCCGCTGCGAAACCGTAAGCAAGGCCGATCGTAAAATTGACGACGACATAAACCGTGCCGCCGAAAAGAATCGCTTTTCCCGATTTGGCCAGTTTGCTGACGGAAAATTCAAGTCCGAGATAAAAAAGGAGAAACAACACTCCCAGTTTTCCCATAAACGCAATAATGTCGTTGCTGTTGATAAACCGCAAGTCGATGAAACCGAGCTTCGGCACGTGCGGCCCGACCGCCATGCCGGCGAGAATCAGAAAAGGAATAGTAGAAAATTTAGAAATCTTGGAAATAATCGAGGCAATGCCGATCAGAATCAACGCAACGCCAACTTCTAGCACAACCTTATCCATTCATCCACCTCCGGACGCGAAAAACTCCGTCAGTCTTTGATCTATTAATTCATTCGATCTGCGCTTTCCGTTTTCCTGCTTATGTTCCGGCGACGATTTTGACATGATCACTGGTCAGATTTTCCTCTTTCCTGGATGGGGTTCCTGTGGTATCCTCATGTTTGCGGACGACGGGCCCGCATCCGCAAGCCTGGCGAAACGGTCTGAGGGGAGAGAGGAGACGATGAGACGGTTTGTAATCGTTTTCGCTGTTGCGGCAGTCGCGGCGTCAGTCGTTTCTTCGGGACAAGCGGTGTTTTCGGGAAAAGAAGCGCGGGTTTACGCGGCTTCGACTTCGGCGTCGGCTTCGCATGCGGAGGTTGTCCGCGGCGTCCGGTTCCGGACGGCGCCGTCGACGGAGTCGGCGGTGATCCGGATGCTTGAGCGGGGCGAGCGGCTGGAAGTGCTCGGACGGCCGAATGATGATTGGCTGCGCGTGCGCGATTCCGGCGGAACGCTCGGTTATGTGTCGGCGCAGGACCGGTTTGTCCGGTTTGTACTCGAGGGAGAATCCGGCGGTGCGGCCGACACGGCTTCCGGCGGTTGGACGGGCGAGATCGTGCGCGGTGTTTCGTTCCGCGAAGGGCCGTCGACGTCGGCGCCGCGCATTCGGTATTTGCAAAAAGGTGAAACCGTCCGCATTCTCGAACGCGTGAACGCTTATTGGTTCAAAGTGATGGATAAAACCGGCCGAACGGGTTATGTCAGCTCCCGCGATGCGTTCATCCGGGTGACGGGTGCGCCGGACACCGGCGGAGCTCCCGCTTTGGGCGAGGTGGCGACAGGACCGTCTTCGGGAACCCCCGCAACACCGGGCGGACAGGACCGCGACGCGATGGTCGAACGGCTGATCGCGACGGGGATGAAGTATTTGGGCACGCCGTACGAATACGGCTCGGACCGCGACGATCCGAGCACGTTCGACTGTTCGGATTTTACGCGGTATGTGTTTTTGGAGGCGCTCGACATCCGACTGCCCGGCGATTCGCGCGGACAGGCGGCGTATGTGCGGCAGCTCGGCCGGGTGTCGACGGATTGGAGGAGCCTATCGCGCGGCGATTTGCTCTTTTTTTCCGAATATAAGGGAAGTAACGCGGAAGATTACGCCGGTATGGACAAGGCGACGGAGACGGTGCGACACGTCGGCATTTATTTGGGCGACGGCAAAATGTTGAATACGCGGTCGCAGGCGTCCGGCGGCGTCCGGATCGACAATCTGGAAGGTACATATTGGGAGTATCGGTTTTTGTTCGGTGGACCAGCCTTTTAGGTGGAGACACGGACGCTTTGCGGCGTCCTTTTTTGTTGGGGAAAGAGCGCTCGATGGCCGACGCGTTTGTTTGCGGTTTGCGGCGGAAACTGGTACGATCGGTATGGAAGTTGGATCTGTCGCGCAGGAAACGGGGGTTAGAAGCTGTGTGGAAACTGTATGACATTTCCATGGATATCCATCCCGCGATGCGGGTCTGGAAAGACAAAGACGACAAACGGCCGGTGTTCGAGACGGTGTCGACTCATGCGCAGGGGAAATCGCACGAGACGCGGCTTCGGCTCGACGCGCATACGGGAACGCACGTCGACGCCCCGTTACACATGATCGCCGGCGGGGCGACGATCGACGCGATTCCGCTGGAAAAATGGATGGGACCGGCGCGCGTGCTCGATCTGACCGGCGTGCGCGATTCAATCGGCCGTGCGGAGCTGGAGCCGCATGCGCCGCAGCGCGGCGAATGGATTTTGCTGAAAACACGTAATTCGTTCGCCGAAGGCGGGGCGTTCGATTACGGTTTCGTGTTTCTGAACGCGGAGGCAGCGGCATATCTGAAGGAAGCCGGCGTGCGCGGCGTTGGCATCGACGCGCTCGGCGTCGAGCGCGACCAGCCTGGTTATCCGACGCACCGGACGCTTCTGGAGGCGGGCATTCTGATCGCAGAAGGGCTGTGTCTGAAAGACGTGCCGGTGGGTTCGTACTGGCTCATCATCGCGCCGCTTCGGCTCATCGGCGTGGAGGCGGCACCGGCGCGCGCGTTTCTGATCGGGGCGGGCGATGGCAATGGCCGGTGACCGGGCGGCGGAGGTTTTCGGTGCGGAGGCGTCCGACGCAAGCGGCGCGGCGGATGCTGTGCGGGCGGCCGAGGCGGTCGAAAACGACGAACTTCGCCGGGAAATCGCGCGACGGCGGACGTTCGCGATCATTTCTCATCCGGACGCCGGCAAGACGACGTTGACGGAGAAGCTGCTTCTGTTCGGCGGCGCGATTCATCTGGCGGGGACGGTCAAGGCGAGGAAATCCGCGCGCTATGCGACGTCGGACTGGATGGAAATCGAAAAACAGCGCGGCATTTCGGTCACGTCGAGCGTGCTGCAGTTCGATTACGCCGGCTGCCGCGTCAACATTCTCGATACACCCGGCCACCAGGATTTCAGCGAGGACACGTACCGGACGCTGACGGCGGCCGACAGCGCGGTCATGTTGATCGACTGCGCCAAGGGCGTCGAGCCGCAGACGATCAAGCTGTTTCAGGTGTGCCGGATGCGCGGCATTCCGATTTTCACGTTCGTCAACAAGCTCGACCGGGAAGGCCGGCATCCGTTCGAGTTGATGGAGGAGATCGAGCGGGTGCTCGGTATCCGCTCGGTGCCGATGAACTGGCCGATCGGCATGGGCGGACGGTTCTGCGGCGTCTACGACCGCGAGCGCCGGCGCATCGAGCGGTTCGAATCCGGCGGGGAGCATCGCGAGATTCGCGTCGTCCCGGTCGCCGGCTACGACGACCCGATCCTTCGCGACATCGCCGGCGAAGAGCTGGCCGCCCAGGTGCGCGAGGAACTGGAGCTGCTCGACGCGGCGGGCGATCCGTTCGATTTGGCGAAAGTGCGGCGCGGCGAGCTGACGCCCGTCTTTTTCGGCAGCGCGATCAACAACTTCGGCGTGCGGACGTTTCTCGAAACGTTTTTGCGACTGGCACCGCCGCCCGCGCCGAGGCGATCGGACGCCGGCCTCGTGTCGCCGGAGGACGAAGCGTTTTCGGGATATGTGTTCAAAATCCAGGCGAACATGAACCCGGCGCACCGCGACCGCGTGGCGTTCGTGCGCATCGTGTCGGGCAAGTTCGAGCGCGGCATGACGGTGCGGCACGTTCGGCTCGGCAAGGATATTAAGCTGACGCAGCCTCAGCAGTTTCTTGCGCAGGAGCGGGAAATCGTCGAGGTCGCGTATGCCGGCGACATCGTCGGGCTGTTCGACCCTGGCCTTTTTCGCATCGGCGATTCGCTCTGTCGGCCGGGCAGGACGATTGTGTTCGACGAGCTGCCGACGTTTTCGCCGGAACTGTTCTGCCGCGTGAGTATCCGCAACGCACTGCGACAAAAGCAGTTCCGCAAGGGGCTCGATGAGCTGACGGAAGAAGGCGCGATCCAGCTTTTCCGTTCGCTCGGGCAGGACGAGACAATTCTCGGCGCGGTCGGCCAGCTGCAGTTTGAAGTGATGGAATATCGAATGAAGCACGAATACGGCGTCGACGTCGTGTTGGAGCGGCTGCCGTACCGGATCGCGCGCTGGGTCGTCGGCGACGGCGTCGATCCGGCGAAGTTCCGCGTCAATTCGCGGCTCGTGCTCGACAAGAAAGATCGTTACGTCGCGCTGTTCGAGAGCGATTACGCGCTGCGGACGGCGATGGAGAAAAACCCCGGATGGAAGTTTCTCGAAACGGCGCCGTAAGCGGAGGCGGGCAGGTCGCGTCGAAAGATGCGGCTTGCCCGCACGGCGTTTTTTTCGAAATCGGCGGCGCATTCATGAGGAGGCGGAGGGCTTCATCAAAGTGGCTTGGGAAGCATAAAATTTTTTGAAAAACAGAAAGGAGCCATTCCTGTAGTGAATGAATTTGCGGTTTGAAAAGAAAGAGCGCCTCCTGTATGCTGGGTCTTGGAATGTAACACACTCACTGCCCTTAAG